>CAZEOY010000007.1:7451-18780 GCA_964513835.1 uncultured Syntrophobacteraceae bacterium | reverse complement strand
CCTCTGCGACCAGCTTCACCCCAATGGCCAGGACCAGCATGTCCAGCGCGTGAAACTCCAGGGCGCCTCCTGCTCCGTTTTCAACAGCCACGCGCAGGCTGCGGTCTTCGGTCTCCTCAACGGAGCCGGGCAGTCCCCGGATATACTGGACGCCCAGCCGTCGGCTCCGGGTGTAGAGATCCTCGAAGCCTTTCCCGAAAGCCCGGATGTCCATGTAGAAGACCTTGACGTCGAGATCCGGGTAGTGCTCCTTCAGGACCAGGGTGCTCTTGACGGTGTTCATGCAGCACACGTTGGAGCAGTAAGACCCGCCCTTGCGAGCCTGGCGCGAGCCCACACACTGAACGAAGCCGATGGAGCGGGGCCGCCTGTGGTCTGTCGGGCGGATGAGCTCGCCCTTGGTGGGGCCTCCGGCGTTGACCAGCCGTTCCAGCTCCAGGCTCGTCAGAACATTTTCAAAGCGCGTGTAGCCATATTCGTCCATGGCCGTGGGGTCGTAAGGCTCGAGGCCGGTGGCCACCACGATGGTCCCCACTTTCTCCACGATTTCCTCATCGGACATATGGAAGTTGATGCAGCCTTTCTGGCAGGCCTCGACACATTTGGAGCAGACGGCCGGGTTGTGGCCCAGACACTCGTGGGCGTTGAGCACGTAGGCCGACGGCACCGCCTGGGGGAAAGGCGAATGGATGGCCTTGCGCGACGAAAGACCCAGGTTGAACTCGTCCGGTCGCACCACGGGGCAGACCTTGGCACAGTCGCCGCATGCGGTGCACTCCTTCTCGTCCACGTAGCGGGCTTTCTTCAGGATCTTGGCCTCGAAGTTGCCCACGTAGCCTTTGACGTCCACCACTTCACTCAGGGTGTAAAGCTTGATTCGGGGATGTCGACCGACATCCGTCATTTTCGGCCCGAGTATTCAGATGGAGCAGTCCATGGTGGGAAACGTCTTGTCGAGCTGGGCCATCATGCCGCCGATGGAGGGTTTCTTCTCCACCAGGACGACCTCGTAGCCGTTGTCCGCCAAGTCGAGCGCGGCCTGGATTCCCGCTACTCCGCCGCCTATGACCAAGGTCCGGCGGGTGAGGGGAAGCGTCTCGGGCTCCAGGGGCGCCAGGTCTCGCACCCGTGCCACGGCCATCCGGGTGAGATCCATGGCCTTCTGGGTAGCGGCGTCAGGCTCGTTCATGTGCACCCAACTGCAGTGCTCCCGAAGGTTGGCCATTTCGAGCAGATACGGGTTGAGGCCGACGGACTGAGCCATCTGGCGGAAGGTGGGTTCGTGAAGCCTGGGTGAACAGGAAGCCACCACGATCCGGTCCAGTTTCTGGTCGACGATATCTTCCTTGATGCCCTGCTGGCCCGGTTCGGAGCAGGCGTAGGGCACTTCGCGGGCCACGACCACATCTTCGATGCCGGCAGCCATGTCGGCCACTTTCGCACAGTCGACGGTCCGGGCGATGTTCAATCCGCAATGGCAGACGTATACCCCGATTCGGGGACGGCTGGCCTGGAGCTCTGCTTTATCCATGATCCGTTTCTCGTGTTAAGGTCTGTTGATGTGAATCACTCCCAGCGAATGGTCTCGGCCACCAGGGAGACGAGGTCCTTCATTTCGATTTCAAGCTCCTTGCCCCGGAAAGGATCCTGCATGGCGCAGCGCAGATGAATCTGGCACTTGGGGCAGGCCGTCACCAGAAGGTCGCTGCCGGCCTCGTGGGCCTGTTGCAGCCGCTTGACCTGCAGGGCCTTGGAGTAGCTGTCGCAGCCCGTCCAGGCGCAGTTGCCGCAGCAGAGGGCCGAGAGGCCGCTCTCCTTCATCTCCTCGAACCGGTGCGGTTTGAGCCTGGCCAGCAGTTTCCGGGGAAGGTCCGGCCGGTTTTCCAGCCGGCTGAGGCGGCAGGGATCCTGAAAGGTCAGGGACCGGTCGAGCTTTTCGAAGCCGATGGCCCCCTTGTCGATTTCCCCTTCCACGAGATCATAGAGATGCGTGACCTTGAAATTCACGGGGATTCCCTGCTCCGGATAGTCGTGGGCGAAGGTGCGGTAGCATTCCGGGCAGGCTGTCACGAGCTCTTCGATACCCGTCGCTTCAATGGCCTCAATGTTCAGCCTGGCCAGCCTGAGGTAGTTTTCCCGGTCGCCGGACCAGAGCAGGTCATGGCCGCAGCACCGCTCGTCCGGCAGGAGTTTTGGCGTGATATCCAGGAAGTTCAGGACGCGCAGGCTGTCCACCAGGATGTTTCGGGTTTCGGAGCCCAGGTGCTGCCGGAAGTAGTGGTCGAAATACGGAGCGCAGCCCCCAAAGAAGAGCGTCTTGCTCTCCGGGTCGGTCTTGAGGCCCTCGGGCAGCCATCCCCAATGGTCCGTCTTGAGGCCGGGGGAGGTCATGCTTCGCATGAGGGACTGGAAAAAACCGCCGTGGGCCTGCTGCCCGGTAGTGCCATTGGAACGCTGCAGCACACGCATGTCCCGCACGAAGTCCGGGAAGTCCACCGCCGATGGGCAGCGGTCGTAACACAGGCCGCACGTGAGACAGGACCAAAGGTCCCGTTCGAGAGCTGCAGAATCCAGGTGTCCCGTGATGATGGCATTGGCCATGGCCCGTGGCGAGAAAGGCTTGCCGGCGAGCGTCAGGGGGCAGGAAGACGAACACTTGCCGCAGTCCTGGCAAGCGTAAACATCGTGGGCGGCGACGATCTTTCTGGCTTCGCCCTCGTCCACGGGCACAGGGGACTTCCGCGGCGTGGGCACCAGGGGGCTTTTGCCCATGGATTCGATCTCCGCCCGAAAACCACTCAGGAAAGAAAGCAGTCCGTCGGACTCCTCAGGCAGGAAGGTCACCCACCGGAGCCGTTCTTTGCCGAGACCCAGCAGGTCGAGGATGCCACGGGTGTCCTCCACGTGATGGGATGCGATGAGCGTCCCGCTCCCATAGCGGCACGAGCCTTCCTGGCAGCCGATGAGGGCCACGCCGTCGGCCCCCATCTCGAAGGCACGAAAGACCAGCGACTTGCTCATCCTGCCGCTGCACGGAACCCGAACCATCCGAACTTCCGGCGGGATCCTCGAACCGTTATCCTGCAGTGCCTGGTAGGCCGCATGGGGTCCCCAGTTGCACACGAAAACCACGATGTTCAATTTTTCCATACGATTAGTCTCTTCATCAGCTAACAGCTTCTTCTCACCCAAAAATCTCGTCGATCATCTGCTCCAGGTAAAGCCGGTTGCGGTAAGGGCTGTCCGCCGCGTTGGATGGACATGCCGAAATGCAGTTACCGCAGCCCTTGCAGAGGGCTTCGTCCACAACCGCCGTCCATCCGCCGATGCTGTTGGCCCGGAAGCTGACCGCCTGGTAGGGACAGGCCGTCTGGCAGCGGCCGCAGCCGCGACATCGGCCCTCATCCACCACCACGGTGTATCCTTTGTTCTGCCGCGGACGACGGGGCATCACGGATGCGGCGAGGATGGCCGAGGCGGCTCCCTTCACTCTCTCGGATGCGTGGATGGACGGCGGATTTGCCAGGAAAAGGCCTGGGATGGACGTGGCTCCGGGATTGAAAAAGGGAACACCTGCAACGCCCCGGCGCTGCATGGACGACTCCACCAGGTGCGGAGGCAGATCGGCCGACGGCATGTAAGGGATAGTCTTTCGCGCCTGCTCGCCCAGAATGATCGCGCCCACGTGGAAAACCTGCTCAGCACCTTCCATCTCCGCCAAAACCTGAAAATTTCCGACGGTCCCCCGAATTCCCTTCACCCGGATATTCGGGAACACGTGGATGTTGGGATGATCGGGGCTCAATGAGTGAGGCTTATCCCGGCTTCCGAAGAGAAACACATCCATCCCGGATTCGGCTAAAGTCTGTGCGCTCTTCAAAGCGGCCTCGGAATGACCGATGACGGCCGTCGTGAAGTTGTAGGGACGCGCCGGGGAGGGCATGGTCTTCAACCGTGCGGCGCGGCTGACGGAGCGGTCGATCAAACCTTTGAATCGCTCGATGGCCGTAGCCGGCTCCTCCTCCAGGAGCCTCAAGGCCTCTCCCCGCAGGTTGCAGGTTTCCACCATGGCGCGGCTGACACCCGTTCCACTGAACAGGACATCCTTGAGGCGGCTTCTCTGGTCAGTGCAGGCGCTGCAGACGAAGTCGAGCGGACAGCAGACGCAGGAGGCCATGACCACGCGGGTCAGTCCTTTTTCTCGGATGACCCTCAGGAGCGCGGCGGAACCTTCGGGTGTGCAGGCCGCGGGGACGACCTCGGCGTGGGTCACGTGGGGCCGCTCGCTCAGCGATGCGACGTAATCATCCAGCTCCGGAGCCCATCCCAGTGAATCGTTGCAGCGACAGGCGAAAACACCCAACCGCAGTTCTGAAGCAAGGCTCGGATCGGGAGGGGTGAAAGAAAGGCCATGGCCTTTGAGCTGCTGAGCCTTGCCACCGAGGACGCCCATGGCTTCGGCTGCGGCGGCGAAGCCGCGCAGCATGGCGGCGTAGAGATCGCTCCGGGAAGACTTCGTGCTGTAAGCTCGAATGACGTCCTCCCCTTTGATGGAAGGGGCAGCAGATGGATCGGCAATGATGACGACGCCCGCCTGCTCGATCTCTTCAGCGAGGTGGTCGTCGTGAACGATGGCCCGGGGAATCCGGCAGACATCCAGGCACTGGAGGCATTCGGAACAGACGCCGCACTGGAGACACCTTGCGGCCTCGGCCGTCGCCTGCAGCTCGTTCAGGCCGAGGGCCACTTCGGCAAAGCTCTCCCGCCGAGCAGCCGCCTGCCGCTCGGGCATGTTGACCCGCTGCATGGTGGGAAGCTCTGCCGGGATCGAGCAGAAGTCCCTGTCCCGAGGCCGGCTGGAACAGCCGCAGGGGCAGACTTCTCCGCTGAGGGCCTCATGAACCCTGGCTGCCGCCCGGCGTCCCGAAGCCATGGCTTGAACCACCGAGGACGGTCCGCTGGCTGCATCTCCGGCTGCAAAGATATTGGGAATGCTGGTCCTGCAGCAGTCATCCACGGCGATGACTCCGCGGGGATTTCTTTGGACCGCTCCCTGAGCCGCGTTAGTGCAGGAGTCACCGCACTGGCCGATGGCCACGAAGGCGCGCTCGAAGTCGAGAACCACCGGTGTGGCGCCTTTCACCTTCACCGGCCAGGGAATGCCGTTTTCGTCCGGCGGGCCGGGCTCGGTGAGGACGGTGCGAAGGCTTTTCAGTCGCCCATTCTCACCTTCGAAGGCGATGACCTGGGAACGGTCGACGATCTGGACGCCCTCTTCCAGGGCCGCCTTGACTTCTTCCGGATCGGCCGGGATTTCTTCGTGCGAAAACCAGGAGACAATCGTCACCTGTGCCCCGAGTCGCACCAGAGCTCTGGCCATATCGAAGGCTGCGTTTCCGTCTCCGATAACGGCCACTTTCTCCCTGAGCTCGCTGACTTCTTCGCGATAGAGACGGTTGAGGAACTGCAAACATCCCTCGACTCCTTGCAGGTCCTCGCCGGGTGCCCCCAGCTTGCGGTCGTTCCACGAGCCGGTGGCGAGGATGACGGCGTCGAAGTCGGTCTTCAAACGATCCAGATTGGAATCCAGGTCCACGCTCAGCCCCGTGTGGAACTCCACTCCCATCCGCGCGATGACCTTCAGTTCGTGGTCCAGAATGTCGCGCGGCAGCCGGTGGGGTCCAATGCCATAGCGCAGTAAACCTCCGAGCTCGATCTCCCTCTCGAAAACCACCACCTCGTGGCCTTTTCGAGCCAGATCGGCAGCCGCCGCAAGCCCGGCAGGCCCCGATCCGACGACGGCCACCCGCTTGCCCGTCTTCGTTGCGGCGTCGCGCAGGACCGCGCTTCCCCCCGCCCGGTCCGATTCCTTCAGAGATGCGTCGGCATCCCGTTCGGCCGAGAGGGCATAGTCGGCGACGAATCGCTTGATGTCGCGGATGGCCACCGCCTGATCCACTTCGCCCCGGCGGCATGCCGCCTCGCATGGATGCGTGCACACGCGGCCGCAGATTCCCGGAAGCACGTTGTCGCGCCGGACCAGCTCCAGGGCCGCGGCGAACCGCCCATCCCGCACGAGCGCCATATACCCCTGAGCATGGACACCCAGCGGGCAGCTGGCCTGGCAGAGGGGCTCCTGACGCTTGTCGATGACGGGGCGGCCCGGCAGGCTGGTTCTCCCGTTGAATTGCAGAGGGCGTGAGCCGTCCGCGCAAATCACCGGACAGGTTTCGACGCACCGGCCGCACAGGGTGCAGCGACTGGCATCCACATAAGTAGGGGGGATTTCCAGCCGGGCTGCAAACCCCTGCGGGGTATGCTTGATGGATGTCACCCTGCCCGGCAGAGCACAGCGGATTCGGGGATTCCTGAGGATCCGGAGCAGGCCGGGTCGCCAGGCATAATTCAGCGTGACTCCCGAGTCGAGCCGGCAGTCCTCTCCCCCGAGTTTCCTGTCCAGGTCCGGATCGGAATCCACGAGGGTGACGGGGATGCCCATCTCACCGAGCTTGTTCGTTGCAGCGATGCCGGCAGGAGTCGCTCCGATCACGAGAACCTTGTAGAGCCGTTCCTTCGGAGTCCTCATGCCTGGGCTCCTTTCTTCCCCTCGGCCTTCTTCTGACGACCCTTCAGCACTGCGACGCCGTAGTCGTACCCCTTGCCGAAGGCGGTCGTGTTGAGCTTCTCAGTGCCCTTGGGAACCGAGTCGAGAACCGCGTTGCGGGCGGCGTCCAACGTGAGGGCCCTGGAAATGGCTGTCAGAAAACCCACCATGACGATGTTGGCCATCATTTTGCGGCCCAGCTCCTCGGCCATGCGGGTGGCCGGGATGGAGAAGAACTCGGGCGTCTTGACCTCCGAGGGCTTCACCAGATCCTGGTCGGTGAGCAGGATGCTGTCTTCGCGGAGCATCGGGGCGTACTTGTCGAATCCCCCTTGGGACATGCAGACGAGAACGTCCGGCGAGCGCACGTAGGGGTAGTGAATCGGGTCTTCGGAGATGATCACCTGGGCACTGCAAGCGCCGCCCCGGGCTTCCGGCCCGTAAGACTGGGTCAGGGTGCTCTCCTTGTGATCCCCGAGACTGGCGGCTCTGCCCACGATCTGGCCGGCCAGAACAATGCCCTGGCCTCCAAAACCCGTGATGAGGATCTCCTTGCGCGATGCGACAGACAGGGTGGTGGTCATGAATCCTTATTCCTTCAAAAGAGAGAGCGGCGGGCGACACGTCTCTTCGTAGCATTCCGTGAAGGTCGCCCTTTCCTGGTCAACAAACTTGCCGAGCGTGATGCCGCGATCGAAATCCAGGATGATTTCCGAGGGGTGGGCGTTGTGCTTGGTGACGGATTTCTCCTGGTAGATTTTCAAGGAATCCAAGGGCTTTTGCTTATTGCGGCGACCATAGCCCGTGGGACAGGGAGCCAGCACCTCGATGAACGAAAACCCGCTCCGGGAAAACGCCTCCTCGATGGATTTGGTGAGGTCCCGCGTGTGGAGAATGGTCCATCGGGCCACGTAGCTTGCACCCGCGGCGTAGGCCAGAAGAGGGAGATTGAAGGGCGTCTCGGGATTGCCCATGGGAGATGTGGTCGTTTTCGCGTGGCGGGGAGTCGTGGCTGCGGCCTGTCCACCCGTCATCCCGTAGTTGAGATTGTTCACGCAGACCACCGTGAGGTCGATGTTGCGGCGGGCGGCGTGGATGAAATGATTGCCGCCGATAGCGAAGAGATCTCCGTCACCGCTGAATACGATGACGTTCAGGTCCGGTTTGGCCAGCTTCATCCCCGTGGCAAAGGGGATGGCGCGTCCGTGAGTGGTGTGATAGGAGTCGAGCTTGATATATCCCGCTGCCCGCCCCGAGCAGCCGATCCCCGAAACCACTACCGTCTTCATGGGGTCCATCCCGCTGCTCTTGACGGCCATGAGGCACGAGGAAAACGCTGTCCCGATGCCGCAGCCCGAGCACCAGATGTGGGGGATGCGGTCGGTTCGCAGCAGATCCTCCAGCGGATGCTCAGGCCGGGTCTTCATTTTGTCCATTTTGGGTTCTTTGATGCTTCCCATGTTCTTTCGCTCTTCTTCGCACATGCGTTGTGTTTCAAGTCTCAGGTTTCAAGTTTCAGGTCGAATGAGACCCGGCGCAAATCAACTCGTTTCATGCCGACGCTTTCATGCGTCCTGAGACCACTCATCGCGATGGCCGATGTGGAAGGTTGGTGAATGGTTTGTTTGGTCAGCACTCAAGCCGTGCTCCATCAAATCTCCCCGCCCGCTGCCGCCAGGGAGGGTTGAAAGAGTCGCCTGGGGTCCCCTGACGGTTAACAGCTCCAAACTTGAAATTTCAAACCTGAGACTTGAAACTAAATATCCCTCAACGTCTCAATGATCTGCTCGGGCGGGATGACCGTCCCCCCTGCATGGCCCACCAGAAAGGCGGGGGCTTTTCCACCGGCGCAACGCTCCACTTCGAGGTGGATCTGCCCCAGGTTGAGCTCAACCGTCACGAAAGCCTTCACCTGCCTCGCCAGTTCCCGGACCTGATCCTCCGGGAAGGGCCAAATCGTGACGAGTCGAAGCAGTCCGGCTTTAATGCCTATGGCGCGAGCCTCATCCACGGCGGCCAGACTGCTCCGAGCCGAAACACCGTAGGAAACGATGGCGACATCCGCGTCTTCCATGCGATAGGCTTCGGTGTGGATGATGTCGTGCAAATTCCTTCGGATCTTTCCCACGAGCCGGTCCATCATCTCCACCTGGGCTTCGGGCGCCATGACGGGGTAACCCCGCTCGTCGTGGGTCAGACCGGTCACGTGGATGCCGTACCCTTCACCCGCGATGGCCATGGGAGAAACGCCATTGGGGCCCGGCTGGAAGGGTTTGAATCGGTCCTTGCGGCCCTTGGCCCGGGGCCGACTCACCGTCCGAATCTTGCTCGCCTCCGGGATGATGACCCGCTCGCTGAGGTGGCCCACCACTTCATCCGTCATGACCAGAACCGGGACGCGGTAGGTCTCGCTCAGGTTGAATGCCGTGATGGTTTGATAAAAGATCTCCTGGGGAGACGACGGTGCCAGGGCGATAATCTCGTAGTGGCCGTGGGAGCCCCAACGTGCCTGCATCATGTCTCCCTGGGCACCGAGTGTGGGGAGTCCTGTGGACGGTCCGGCCCGCTGGACGTTCACCAGGACGCACGGGGTTTCCGTGCAGATACCCAGGCCGAGGTTCTCCATCATCAGGCTGAAGCCGGGGCCGGATGTCGCAGTCATGCTTTTGGCGCCGGCACACGATGCGCCCACAATGGCGGCCATGGAGGCGATTTCATCCTCCATCTGGATGTAAGTGCCACCGACACCGGGCAGGCGGGCGGCCATGTGCTCGGCAATCTCCGTTGCCGGAGTGATGGGGTAGCCGGCAAAGAACCGGCAGCCGGCAGCGAGGGCGCCTTCTGCGCAGGCCACGTCGCCCGTGAAGAAATGCTCACCGGTCAGAACAGCTGGTTTCATAGATCACATCCAAATTCGTCAGAATACGGGTAATGGTCAAAGGGGGTGTCTTGCGGGATGCGGTGCAGGACCCGAAACGACGACCTATCCTCCGATTCCTGGTTGGTCCGAAGGGTCCTCCACGGAAAAGATGGCAAAATCCGGACAAATGATTTCGCAATAATGACAGTTGACGCAATCGTCAGGCCGCTTCACCTCGGGCGGGTGATAGCCCTTGGCGTTGAAACGGACGGAGAAGACCAGGACATCCTTGGGGCAGTACTCGATGCAATAGCCACATCCTTTGCATCGTTCCTCGATGATATGCACGATTCCCCGTGTTACAGAAACCTCTCCGGTATCCAGAGGCGTTCGCCAGTATTTCATGCAGATTGACCTTATGATAGGTGATGATTTGTCCTCTTGAGGGCAACAGCGAGACCTCAGCTCAGTCCACGCCGCGTTGTGCCCGCAGGGCGGCATACCCTTTGGGGATGGGGTGAGGCCGGGAGTGGCCCTTCGCCAAAGCCGGTTCCCGACCCTCCATCCTTTTGCGCATCCGGCTGGTAGCGAACTCGCGAAGGTGATTGTAGGGTATATGGTCAGTAAGTCAAGCGCGATGTGGGGTGATGAAGGGTGATCTTAGAGATACCGTTATAAGAAATCGGGGGGTATCCAGTAGATCTTCGGAAACGAAGTGGACGAGGTTCGACGGTGTTTGGGGTCTCTGAGAAGAAATTTTATCGAAAATGCTTTGTTAGCGAATGACTCTGGGGCGGAAGTATTGATGCCGCACCAAATCCAGCCGGGGGATCTTGATGGTGAGGTCAAAACTCCAGTTCAAGCAAGGTCGATATCATCCGGTCAATTCACGGTTCTGTATCACCAGGATGGAATGCCCTATGCCACCCCATTTATGGAGGAGGCAATGATGTTGAATTGCCGGTTTTCGACGGATCTTTATCTAACGGATGTGAAGCCAGCCCCTACGCCAGCTGGAAACGATCTTCTGTCGGGGCGGGCTTTACGCCCACCCGTGCACGCGGCCTGATGCAGGTCAATGAGCTTGATTCAACAGCATTGTCCACAGGTCTCACCACAAGAAATCCCGCAGAGTATGCGGGATTTCTTGTGGGTCCAAGATCGCTGCCGAGTGAGGCTCAGCGTCGTGTTTCATTCCTGGAAGGCATTGTCAGACGCATCGCTCAGTGCCCGCATGAGGGGCAGCCGCCGCCTTCGTCTTCTTCGCGCTTCCTCCCGCCATTCTCGCCAGCCTCCTTGCCGAACTCCTTCATGATCTCCGTCATCTTCCGCAGCCGCTCGTCCACCTTGCGGAAGAGCGTGCCTTCGGGATAGCTGCCGTCGGGCTGTCGCTCCCCGGCTTCCATCCCCGTCAGGATCTGAATGCCCTGCTCGATGGTGGAAACGGGCCAGATGTGAAACTTGCCTTCCTTGACCGCGTCGATGACTTCCTGCTTCAGCATGAGGTTCCGCACATTCTTTTCGGGGATCATGACTCCCTGCTTCCCTGTGAGCCCCTTGTGCCTGCAAATGTCGAAGAAGCCCTTGATCTTCTGGTTGGCGCCGCCGATAGGCTGGATCTCGCCTTTCTGGCTCACCGAACCAGTCACCGCAATCCCCTGATAGATGGGAACTTCGGCCAGTGCACTGAGCAGAACGTAAAGCTCCGTGCTGGATGCGCTGTCGCCTTCGACCATGCCGTAGCTCTGTTCGAAAGAAATGGAGGCGCTGAGCGAAATGGGCTTGTTGTGAGCGAACCGATCCTTGAAGAAGCTCGAAAGGGTGAACAATCCCTTGGTATGGATGTTCCCGCTCATCTTCGATTC
>CAZEOY010000007.1:3742-7441 GCA_964513835.1 uncultured Syntrophobacteraceae bacterium | reverse complement strand
GATGGAGACCATGCCTTCCCGGCCCACGGAAACCACGGCGGTGATGCGGTTGGGCTTTCCGAATTCGTGGTCGCCGGCCATCAACACCGAAAGGCCGTTCACCTGTCCCACCTTCCAGGTGTCCGTTTCGACCCAGAAAATATCTTTTTCCGTGAGCTCCTTGACGCGCTCCTCGATGAGGTTCGACCGGTAAATCCGCTTGTCTATGGCCTCCTGGACATGCTTGGCCTGGGTTTTCTCGGCGCCGTCCAGCCCGGCAAAATAGTTGGATTCCCGCAGGAGATCACCGATGTCCCCCAGCTCCAGGGTGAGCTTGTCGCGGTCTTCGGTCACCTCCATGGCATACTCGATGACACGGGCAACACCCGATCGGTCCAGGTGCCGCAGCTTGCGCTCTTCGACATACCGTCCCATCATCTTGGCGTATTCGACCAGGGACTCATCCTTGCGGTCGGTCTGGTTGTCCATGTGAGCCTTCACCTTGAAGAGCTTCTGGAAGCGATCGTCATACATGTAAAGCAGTTGATAGATGTACGGATCGCCCGTAAGAACGATCTTCACGTTGAGCGGAATGGGCTCGGGCCGGATGGTGCGGGTGCTGAATATGCCGTACAGCTCACCCAGGTCCTCGATGCGAATCTCACCGTCCCGCAGGGCCCTCTTCAAGGCCTCGTAGGAGACGTACCACCGCAAAAGGTCCAGGGCCTTCATGACCAGATAGCCGCCGTTGGCTTTGTGAATGGCCCCGGGCTTGATCATGGTGTGGTCGGTGAAAAGGGCGCCGAACCAGGCCTGCCGCTCGATGGAGCCGAAGATATTGGGATAGGCGGGGTTCGACTCCACCACCACCGGAGCTCCCTCGGTCTCCGAGTTGTCGATGAGGACGTTGACCTCGTACTTTCTGAACGTTGCCTCCCGCGGAGGCACGGGAAAAGGGGCTCCCTGGGGCGGCTGCTGCTGAGCTTCCGGCTTCTTCTTGAAGTCATCGATGTTCTCCAGGATGTCCTCCTGGACCATCTTCAAGTATTCGAGCACCTGAGGCTCTTCCTGGTACTTGTCCTCGTAGGAATCCATCAGCTGCCCGACCACGAAGAGGGCGATCTCGTTGTCGAGCTTCGTGTGCTTCTCCTTGAACTCCTCCTCGGAGACGCGAATCCTCTTGATGGCTTCCTTCATCTTTTCATGGAGCTGGTCGCTCTTTTCACGGAGGACTTTTCGCTCTTCCTCCTCCAGGTGCCGCAGGTCCTCCTGAGTCATGGGCTCCCCTTCCTTGTTGGCCGGGATGATGACCATGCCCACCTGGGAGAACTGAAGGATAAAGCCTTCGTCCTTCGCGACCTGGGAGAGGTTGTCGATGATTTCGCGGCGTGATTTCTCGAAAGCCTGATGGACTTCGGCCTCCTTGGCCCGATAGTCGTCGCTGTCGAACACCTCGGGGATCTTGGCGAGAAGGGTCTGTATGAACTCCTGCAGGTCCTTTTTGAGCACCTTGCCCCGCCCAGCCGAGACGTTCAGGCTCATGGGCTTGTCAGGCTCTTTGAAGTTGTAGACATAGCACCAATCGGGAGGTGTCGGTTCCTTCTTGGCCTGCTCCTCGATAAAGGTCTTGGCCGTGTAGGTCAAGCCCGCTTTCGCAGGGCCCGCGACGAAGATATTGTAGCCTCGCTCCTTCATTCCCATACCGAAGTTGATGGCATCGATGGCACGCTCCTGACCGACCACCTTCTTCTCCGGGACTTCCAGGACAGATGTATCTTCGAAAGGTAGTGCTTCCGGAGGAACATAGGCACGCAATTGCTCGGGGGACAACTCGGTAATCTTTATGCTCATATTGACTCCTTCCCTTTGGGGGTGATCAAAAACTCAACCGTTCACGGCAACTGGTTCCGCTCCGAAACCTGCTGTCCCGGTGCATCAATTCTTCCCGAACCTTTCACGACGCCATGCTCCAGACCAGCACTTTCGCCCGGGGTCGGCGTATTCACTGAAAAGATGCCCTGACTCTCAGGTCAGCACCTCCAGTTTTGCACGCTTTTTGTGACTGGACGCCGCAGCCTGCAGGACCGTTCGTATGGCATTGATGGTGTTGCCGTTCTTGCCGATGATCCTTCCGAGGTCTTCCGGTGATATCCTGAGCTCCAGAGACACATTGTCTTCGGATTCTTCCATGTTCAGAATCACCTCGTCGGGATTTTCTACAAGTGATTTTACAAGGTATTCAACCAGTTCTTTCACAATTCAGCACCTTTCGTCGGGCTTCTCTCAACCGCGCATTCTGTCCTGCACGGACTTGACCTTTTTTTGGGGCGTTGCCTGACGGTCTCTCCTGTCGTCAACCCTTACCGTTGTCAGGACCCTGAGAATGCCCCCTTCGAAACAACTTTCATGCATCCTGCGGACAACGGACAGGATCTCATCCAGATCTCCGGATATGATGGTTCCCATCGCGGTCAGTTCGTACTCAAGGCCACTTTCCTTCAAAATCTTGATGGCCCCCGCGACGAACTCACTCAAGCTCGTGTCCGGTCTCCCAATAGGAACGACGCTCACCTCCACAATGGCCATCCTCACACCCCCATGACGCGGATCAAACCTTCCAGGGTTTCCGCCAGGTCTTCTTCACGATGTGGCTCGAGTGTCATGAGAGGATCCCTTCCGACCGAACGCAGGAACCGGAAGAGAGTTTCGAAATCGACGGTTCCACTGCCGACCGGGTGATGCTGGTCGAGGCTTCCGTCGTTATCGTGAAGATGAAGTTCCTGAAGATTGTCAGAAAGAACCTCCAGCCATTCCCCAATGGGAGTCGAGGAAAAGCTGTTCTGGTGCCCCACATCCAGGCAGAATCCGAAGAAGGGCGATTTCAACTGGTCAAAGAGCGCGCGATGGAAATGCGGTCCGGCTTCCCAGACGTTCTCGAGGAGAACCGGCGTTTCAAGGCTCTCGGCGCGAACGACGAATGGCTCCCAGAAGGAAGCACTCTGATCCACCCAGGATTGCTCATGCTCAATGTAATGCCTGGGATCGTAGCCGGTGTGGCAGACAACCTGGACAGGATCGAAAATGGTGATCAAATCAAAGAACTGCTGAATCCTGTATCGGGAAATCTGACGAATCATCGGGTCCATGCCCGCGGGCTCCAGGCCCCAAAATGGCCCGTGCAAGGTAATGCGGCAGCCGCGGCTGTGAAGCCGTTCCGCCACAGAGGCGAATTCACGGGGCGCATTGGAGTCCAGTTCCACGGCATCGAACCCGATCTCTACGTTCATCTTCAATGTCAGGACCGTCAGGAGATGCCCGGGCAACGTCTTCCAGGGCATGTTCACATGCACATGACTGAGGAGTTGGAGCATGGGGCCCGTCAGGTTGCTCGGTATTTCCTTCACGCTGTACTCTGGTTTCCGCATCACAGCCCCTGAGTCGAAAGCACGAACCGTTCAGTCCAGGAACAGCCCGCAAAACAATCCTTCCCGTCCATCAGACGAAAGTGCCGTCGGATCGCATCCTTCCGGGGTCTTGTTCGTGATTCTCTGCACTTGCCCCGATCAGACACTCTATAGAAATCAGTCCCGCCCGTGTCAACAACTAACCCCCTTTTGGACGCAGGAAGTGCCGTGTCCCGGGTCACAATCCCCACCTCCACTCCATGCGGATCTGTTCAGATTGACCGCGCTCTCCTTTGTTTGATAATCACGCTTGGCG
>CAZEOY010000007.1:0-3732 GCA_964513835.1 uncultured Syntrophobacteraceae bacterium | reverse complement strand
TTGTCTTCGAATTTCATCATGATCTCCGGCTTCCTGGAGATCATGATGAGAGCTGATGCCGGGCCATTGGACCGATGCGGCTGTCAGGTCCGGGAAGACCCCATCGCCTGAAGCGTCCACGGTTGACTGCGGACAGAACACAGAGAGAATGGAGACCTGATCTACCATGAAGCAATACGTGATCGACCAGCTGAGGGAAACTGACTACGAAAGGGTTTTAGAGCTCCTCGAACTGAAGGCGGACAAGACGGGGCTCGATGGGGTGTACTGGGTCAATCTGCCGGAGCGCCTCTATGGCCCCATCCAAAAAGAGCATGCCCAGTGCCAGCCCCACTACTTTGCCGTGAGTCTGGATTACAATCGGGTCTCTTTCGAGCTGCTCATCAGGAGTCGCCAGGCCATCCGATGCAAATGTATCTGCTACGCGACACCCGAACAGCGGGATTATATTCTTCGCTTTGCGGATGACATATTCGACCAACTGGGCATTCTCATCTAGGAGGCTGCCCGAGAACACGTTCTTGTCATTTCGAACGGAGCGTAGCGGAGAGAGAAATCTCACGAACTCGTGGTCTTGTGATGAACGAGATTTCATCAGAAGAACAGGTGCGGGTAGAGGGCCTGAGCAAGGGATTCAACCATTTCCACAATCCGAGGGCCCGATCGGCAGGTGAGCCCGCACTGAAAAACAAAGATCCTTCCGTTGCGGTACGCCGAGGTCCGACGCCAGTCCGGATCTTCTCCCAGGAGCCGCCGAATCCCCGGTTCACAGAAGAAGAGGGCTTCCGGCTCCTTTGCGATGATGTCGGCGGAGTCACAGACGAAGTAGGGAGCGGGGCCGTCAGAAGTCAGGTTACACCCTCCCGCCATTCGAATGACGTCGTACTGGAACGATCCGGGTCCGACCGTGATGAGGGGATCCCAGTTCATGATTCGCAGAACGCGCAAGCGCTGAGAGGATTCCAGCGTTGCGAGGCGTGTCCTTACCGATTCCAGCCTTCGATTCAACTCGGCCAGAAGACCTTCTGCGGTGGGCTCCGAATTCGTCAGGGACGCTATTTCAGCCAGCGTCCGCAGGGCTGCCTCCACCGTGGGCGGATCGCTATGGTAGACTTCCAGGCCAGCCTCGACAAGGGTTTCCCGGACGTCGTCCTGATGGGACCCGAAAGTGCAGACGAGGTCCGGATTTGCGTCCATGGTCGCCTGGAGATTTGGGGAATACCAAGAGCCGAAGCGTGATTTTTCTCTGATTTCGGCCGGGTAGTCGCAGTCTTCCGTCACGCCGATGAGTTCGTCTGCCAGACCCAATGCGCCCAGGATTTCCGTCTGCGTGGGAGCCAGTGATACGATGCGAAGCCCGGGGTTCAAGCGTTTCCCTCTTCCAGGATGGATTTCCCCGCCGATCGCAGGCTGCGGCAGACGACGTTCATGAGCCCCCAGAGAGTATCCAGGGTCTGGATCTGTTCAGTGATGCCTCGATCGAAGCGCACATGCAGCACGGGCTCGAACTCGTCGTGACCCTTCCAGAGGAGGAACAGGACGGGAACCCTCGGGAAAGCCCACAACCGATACCCTGCGTCACCCATGGGAACCGGAGTGCCTCCCAGCCTTTCGGCGGCCAGGCGGAAGAGTTCGGGGTTCATTCCGAAAACCGAAAGCAGGCGATCCGTGGGAATGGCATGGGGCCCACGGAAAAAGAGCTCCCCCCCCGGCACGTCCTTTTCGCTGACCCACTCCCCAAGGAGAGGCTTCATCTGAGCTTCCAGCAGGTAGTGCAGTACGGCCAGAACCAGCTCAAAGCTCAACCGATGATGATCGCTGGATCGGGCCGGCTCGATGCGCCCTTCGTCCAAGAAGCACAGCAGTTCGATGTCCAGGAATGGAACCCTGTAGGCGCGCCTGGCCTCATCGAAGCGGACCATGGCATTCGCGCTGATCGTGGCAGGGTCTCTCCCTCGGAGGGCTTCCCAGAGCAGAGGATCTACGTCTTCAGGGTCCGTGTAAAGCCGCTTCTGCTCGATTTCCTTCCCCAACGATTCGACAATTTCCCTGGCTTCGCTCTGAAGCTCTTCGGGGACCATAATAAGCCCCCATCCTCTCTGAGAAACAAATAGCCCGTCGTAAGGCGTCTCTTCAAAAGACCTCAGAAGGGTTGGAATCCCCTCTTGTTCAAGGGCGCCGAGGAGCGCATCTGCCTCGAACCGGTTGGAAAGGGTGTGGACGGGCACGAAACGGCGATCATCGTCTGTCATGGCACCGGGTATCCGTTCTCTTTGAGTTGTTGAATGAGATCCTCATAGCTCTCCGGGCTCGCTCCCAGGGGCTCGCACGCCTCAATGGATACTTCACGGCGAAAGACTCTGGCTGCAAAGGCCATACAGGTGGCCGATTCGCACAACCCGCAGTTGGTCCTTGGAAGAGTGCGGAGAATATCCATGACAGTGATCGTCGAGCGCTTTTTGAGAGCAGGCGTGATGGCCGAGCGATTCGACGCCACTTCCTGGATGCTGGAGAAATATTTGGCACACAGAATCCGGGCTTCCTCCGAGCCGGTCACATCGGTGATGGTGATCTGTTTGGGGTAGATTCCCACGATATGGCCGGCGTCCATGAGGTTGATGACTCCCGTTCCGTGGGTGTAGGTGCAGCCGGGCAACCGGGCAGCCAGATAAGGGAGCAGGTCCTCGATGGAATGCTCGAGATCCATGATGATGTTGAAGTGCGTGGAATCGCGAAGGCAGTCGATGTTGACCAGAATGAACGAATAGCCATCGCAACGGGTGATGTTCTCTTTCATCAGCGGGATCTCCATGGGGTGGTGACGTGGGTGATGCCTGCCACACGAGTGACGCCAACTCATCTCTTTGGGCAATCTTAGCGGATTTGGCCCGGTTGACAAGCCCCAAGGGAGTCAGCCCACTTATAGAGGATATGGGACGATCACGATAACGGGGACAAACAGGAGCCACGAGCCAGCAGTGGCCGACGACCATGGGGTGTGAGTGTCCGGGAAAATTGAAGGGCCAGCTTGGTTATTCTACCTCTCTCTGAAAGGATTGTGGTAATCTCCCGGGTGGTAATCCGGCACGGTCCGCATTCGCTTCGATGCCGTAGCCGGGGATTCGCTGGCCTTGGTTCAGCTTTTGATGAAATCCATCTGTCTTGGAGGATATCCAGATGAACATTCTCGTCACAGGGGGAGCGGGGTATATCGGCTCGCATACATCCAAGCTGCTGAAAAAGGCAGGGCACACCCCCATCGCTTTCGACAACCTTTCCAACGGATGGGCAGAATGGGTGAAATTCGGCCCCTTCGTCTTCGGGGACATCCGGGACGAGGAGGCCCTCTACCAGGCCCTGAAAGCTTTCCAGGTGGACGCCGTCATCCACTTCGCCGCCAAAGCCTACGTGGAAGAGTCCACTCGGCTTCCCGAGGAGTACTTCGACAACAACGTGGGCGGCACCGTTGCGCTGCTCAAGGCCATGAAACGGGCCGGGACCCGGAACCTCGTCTTCTCCAGTTCCTGTGCGACCTACGGGAATGCCATTACGCCAACCATTCGTGAGGATCATCCCCACGAACCTACGAATCCCTATGGTCTATCCAAATGGCAATGCGAGCAGGTGATCGAGGCGGTTGCGCCGGTTGCGGGAATCCGTTTTGCCGCCTTGCGCTATTTCAACGTCATCGGAAACGACCCCGATGGTGACGTGTACGAACGGCACGAACCT
>CAZEOY010000006.1:13242-18815 GCA_964513835.1 uncultured Syntrophobacteraceae bacterium | reverse complement strand
ACCCAGCACACCTTGGCGAACTCCGCCGGCTGCAGCAGAAAGATGGAGAGCTGAAACCAACGCCTGGCATTGTTGATTTCAACCCCGAAGAAGAGCACCAGGACGAGGGACAGCACAGCCAAGGCGAGCAACCTCGGGGCAAGCCGGCTCAGCCGTTTATAAGGAAATCGACTGGCTGCCGTCATGATGGCCAGACCCAGTGAAATGCAGATCAACTGACGGGCCAGATAGTGAGAGGTGGAGGCTTCCATGTCCACCTGCTCTGCGAGGTTCTTGAGACCCACCGTCGAACTGGCGCTGTAAACCATAATGAGCCCGATCAGGATGAGCAGGGAGACTATGATCCATAGCTGGGTTTCGAGGGGAAGGGCCAACGACATGGGGCCTGTTTTCGACCTCTCGCTGTCCTCCGTGAAGGGAGGCACATCCGTTAAAGATCTGGACATATCGTTCTCCAGCTATGACTCGCCCTGAAGGCCGTTCACCAAACGTTTGAAATGGTCCCCGCGCTGAGCATAGTTTTCGTACTGGTCGAATGAAGAACAGGCCGGCGACAGCAGCACGACGTCCCCTGATTTCGCCCACCTCACAGCTTCTTCAAAGGCCTGCTCCAGATTCGGGAAAGATCGAGTGGAGACGGATAACCCCAGTTGCTCCTGGATACGCAGAGCCGACTCTCCAAAAGCCAGCACGGCACGCCCTTTCTGTTTGAGCGGCTCGATGAGCGGCTCGTAAGAGCCAAGCTTGTCCCTCCCCCCGAGGAGCAGCCAAACGGGCCGATCGAAATTCTCCAGCGCCTTGACCACTGCCCCCACGTTGGTTCCCTTGGAGTCATCATAGAAGTCGATCCCATTCCAGCTCCTCACCCATTCAACACGGTGGGGCAGACCGCGATATGCATTGATCACCTTTTGGAGGAGCGCGGGCTCCACACCCATAACCGCGGCGGCCAGGGACGCAGCCATGAGGTTCTCTTCGTTATGCACTCCCTGAAGGGGAATCCCGGCAAGGTTGAGCTCGAATGGCTGTCTCCCGGGAAGACTGACCCGCATTCGTCCCCGCGCCACCCCGGCGTGCGCATCCTCCCGTCTCCTGCTGTAGGTCAAGAGATTTCCCGGAATGCAGGAGCTCCTTTCACGACATAAGGGATCATCCAGGTTGACGATGGCATACTGGTCCCGAGTCTGACGGGAGAACAGCGAGAACTTCGAATCGACGTAGTCCTCGAAACTGCCGTAGCGATCGAGGTGATCCTCCGTGATGTTCAGGAGAATCCCAACCTGCGGGTTGAAGGTTCTCGCAGTGTCCAATTGGAAGCTGCTCACTTCCAGCACCAGCAAATCGGCCTTCCCGCCCTCAAGGATCCAGCGGCTGAGGGGAGTCCCAATGTTGCCGCCCACGAAAACCTCTTTCCCCGAAGCCCTCAGCATCTCCCCGAGAAGAGAGGTCGTCGTGGTCTTGCCATTGGTCCCGGTCACGGCCACCACCGGTGTGCTGGTCTGGCGCCATGCCCATTCCAGTTCCCCGATAATCTCCACTCCCCTTTCCGCAGCGGCTCTCAGGGGACCGATGTTCAGGGGCACACCGGGACTCACGACGATCTGATCCGCCCGGATGAAATCGTCCAAAAGATGTGTCCCCAGGTGCAGAACACACCCTCTGGACTCCAGGGCATCCAGCGCAGTCCCGAACCGTTCGCGAGCCCCGAGATCGGTGGCCACCACCTGCATGCCTCCCCGGTTCAGGAGCACCTCGCAGACGGCTTGGCCCGAGACTCCCATTCCGACCACCAGAACCTTCTTCTGTTCTGAAGACCCCGACACCCCGCTTCCCTCTCCCAGCTTCTTCTACCGTTCAGCGTTTCCGGACGGAGCATTCATGAAGTCCAGAATTCCCGCCACAACCCTCTCCATGGTCATGCCCCTGGAACCCTTCACAACGACCCACGCCCCCTCCACCAAACTCTCACACACTCTCCGAACCGCTTCCTCATGACTCGAAACATGCGAGCACGCCGATGCTCCCATACCGGCTTTACGAGCGCCAGCCTCAATCTCCGTGCTGAGCTCTCCCAGAGTGATGAGTCGATCCACCCCCATCGCACCGATGCGCTCCCCCACCTCCCGATGCATGGCCTGGCTCTCGGGCCCAAGCTCCCGCATGTCGCCCAGAACGGCAATCAGCCGCGCCCCCGCGGGCGCGGCCTCACGGGCAGTTTGAACCGCGGACATCATGGAGCGGGGATTGGCATTGTACGTATCGTCGATGAGCACCATGCCGCGCGCCAGGGAGTGCATCTCCATGCGCTGGCGCACCGGCCTGTGGCTCGCCAGTCCTCGGACGATGGTCTCCGGGGACTCACCCAGCCCGTAAGCCACCGCCGCCGCTCCCAGGGCGTTCTGAACCTGGTGCATTCCCAGCACCGGCAAACAAATGGATGCTGAATCCGACCCCAGCTTCGCCTGGAAGCAGCTCATTCCGTTTTCGAGGGTGACCTGACCCTGCAGCCGCACTTCGACCGGGTCCAGGCCGGTCCCGAAACGAACCAAGCGGCATTCGAGCCGGGTTGAAAGTGCTCGAAGCCTTGCGTCGTCCCAGTTGATGACAGCCAGACTGTCCTGCCCCAGCGACATGAGCAGCCTCCCCTTTTCCGCCAGCACCTCGTCCAGCGACCCCAGACCCTCCAGGTGCGCCGGATGGATGTTGGTCAGGAGTCCCACAGTGGGATGGACAATGTTCGACAACCGCTCCATCTCTCCCGGCACGTTGATCCCCATCTCGATGACCGCCGCCGTGTGTTCTTCCGTAAGTGCCAGCAGCGTCAAGGGAACGCCGATGAGAATGTTCAGATTCCCCGGGTTCTTGAGCACCCAGTGCGTGCAGCTCAATATGGCGGAAACCATTTCTTTGGTGCTGGTCTTGCCGTTGCTCCCCCCCACGCCGACCACGGGGATGGAGAATCTGCCGCGATGAAATCGCGCCAACTCCCCCAGTGCGTGCAGGGTGTCGGTCACCTGGATGATAGCCGGTGGCTCGACTCCGCCCGACTGCCAATCCGGGCGAATCGAGGACACCACCACAGCCGCCGCCCCACCGGCAAGGGTTTGGCCCACAAAATCATGAGCATCAAACCTTTCCCCCCTGAGGGCCACGAAGCAGTCGCCCGGCCCAATCATCCTGCTGTCCGTGGAGATGGACCGCACCACCCTTGAAGGGTCACCCTGGAGGAGAATCCCCTTTGTGGCCTGCACGAGCTGCGCTATCTTCCATTCCATGCGGTTCCCCAGTGACTGATTCTTGGTTCCTGGTATCTGGTTTCCGGGCTGCACATCCCTGCTTTTGACTTCCGCTCACTCCTGAAAGAATTCTCTCACCACCTGGCGGTCGTCGAAGGGAAACACTTCCGCTCCGACAATCTGATACGTTTCGTGTCCCTTGCCCCCGATGAAGATCACATCGCCCGGCTGCGCCCACCTGAGGGCCTTCCGGATCGCCTCCTTCCGATCCACCACAACCGTGTATCCCTTCTTTTTCGTGGGCGTCCGAGAGGGCTCCACAAAGGGGATTTTAGCCCCGCGCACCCCGTTGACAATCTCCTCGATAATTTGTTCGGGCACTTCGCTCCGCGGGTTGTCACTGGTGACGATGACCCAATCCCCCAACCTGGCCGCGGCCTCACCCATGAGCGGACGTTTGCTCCGATCCCGATCCCCTCCGCACCCAAAAACCACCAGGAGGCGGTTCCGGGTCATTTCACGGAGGCAGGTGAGGGCCTTCACCATGGCGTCCGGGGTGTGCGCGTAGTCCACAACCACCTCGTACTCAACCCCCTCGGGAAGGACCACCCGTTCGAGCCGTCCGTCCACGCGGCTCAATGCAGCCAGTCCTTCCATAATGGATTTCCGGTCCTCGCCAAGGGCCAGGGCGGTTGTGGCAGCACTCACCAGATTGTAAAGGTTCAACCGTCCAATGAGAGGGGACTGAATGCGAAATGGACCTTCAGGCGTGAACAGCTCAGCGATTATGCCGCCGGGTGTCAACTCAGCGGATTTCACCCAAACCCTTGCGTCCCTTCGCTGCACCGAATAGGTCCAGATCTCCGACGCCGTTTCCTCAATGAGGCGAAAACCATAGGGATCATCGCGATTGATGACGGCAACTCCCGGTTCGGCTGCGGCTGTCAGATAATCCCGGAACAGGGCGGACTTGGCCCGGTAGTAGGATTCCATGTCCTGATGAAAGTCCAGATGGTCCTGTGAAAGATTCGTGAAAAGTCCCGCCGCAAAGGTGCAACCCAGGACCCTTCCCAGTGCCAGAGCGTGAGAGGAGACTTCCATCACGACGTGAGATACCCCATCCCGAACCATCTCATGCAACAGCCTCTGCAGGTCCAGTGATTCTGGTGTCGTCATGGGGGCCTTGAGGATTTGGTCCTTCCAGCGATACGCCAGCGTTCCCAAGACCCCCACCGAGTGTCCGGCCGCTCTGAGAATGGACTCAAGCAGTAGTGTGGTCGTCGTTTTGCCGTTGGTTCCCGTAACGCCGATCAGCTGCATCCGCTTCGAGGGATGGTCGAAAAAGTTGGCTGCCAGGCCGGCGAGCGCCACGCGACTGTCCGGAACCCGGACCCAGGCGACTTCAGATGCTGACGACGGCAAGTCTTCACTCACGATCGCCGTAGCCCCGCGTTGCCGGGCATCCTCAATGAAAAGCGCGCCATCCTCTCGGGTGCCGCGGATCGCGACGAACAGCCCCCCGTCCACGACCTTGCGACTGTCATAGGCGATTTCCCGAACGGGTGTGTCCAGACGCCCTACATGGTCCAGGACTGCAAGGCCCGTCAACAACTCCTGCAGTTTTTTGCTCGTTGTGTCCTTGGCCAAAGCGTCGCTCCCTCTAGCTGTCGATGGCAGAAGTCATGCGCCTCTGCGAGAGCGAATCCGGATACGGGATGAAACGGCCGAATGCCGACTGGATCCATACTCCGGCATCGAGCGTCCGGGACCCATCATCCTCTGAATCCCGATCATCACCCGCCATCATGGATCTAGGAGCCATCCCCCAGGACGATTTCGACAGCCGTGTCCGGGGTCAGGGAAGTCCCAGGTTCCGGACTCTGTTTCACGACCCGGCCGCTCCCGGCGATTCGAGGCTGTAAGCCCAAAGTGCACACCTGCTGAAGTGCCTGTTTAAGGCTCAAACCTGCCAGATCCGGCATCGTTGACACAGGTTCCGCTTCGCCTTTCTGGCGAACCTGTACAGCCGGTTTCACTATTTCGCTGGCAGCAGCGTTGGCAAGCCGGAAATGCACCGGAGGATCGGTTCCCTTGTAGGATGGAGTGACGCCCAGATAGGGCAGGGCCTTTGCCGCAACATTCCGGAAGACGGGCGCTGCTACGACTCCACCGTAGATGGCTCCGTGAGGTTCGCGAACGGACACCGTGATGACGAGGCGGGGATCCTCGGCGGGAACGAATCCGGTAAAAAGCGAGGTGAACTTGTTGGTTGCATAACGTTTGGTTTCCGGGTCGAGCATCTGAGCCGTTCCCGTCTTGCCCGCCACTTCGTAGAAC
>CAZEOY010000006.1:0-13232 GCA_964513835.1 uncultured Syntrophobacteraceae bacterium | reverse complement strand
TTGCCGGCGGCGGTGTAGCCATCGGGAGCTGCATTCACTCCCGTGCCGCCCTCCTGAGTGACCCCTTTCATCATGTCAGCCACGAGGTGGGCGACCCTTTTGTCAATGACCCGCCTCCTCCCCTCGCGCTCCGCCACCTTTACGGTCTGGCCTTCTGCGTCTACGATCTCTATTGCAATCTCAGGAGCAACCCACTGCCCGCCGTTGGCGATGCAGGCAATGCCCTGGCTCAATTGCATTGCCGTCACGCCAATGCTTTGGCCAAAACCCGTCGTGGCCAGATCGATCGGGCGCCACTTCTTCCATGGCCGAACCTGTCCCCTGGCTTCCCCGGGAAGCTGAATCCCCGTCAGATCTCCAAATCCGAAGGCTTTGATGTAGCGGTGATAGCGCTCGCTTCCCAGTTGGAGCGCCATCTTGCTCGCAGCGATGTTGCTGGAATGCTTGATGACGTCCGGCACCGACAACCATCCATAGGGGTGCACGTCGTTGATGGTATGTCCAGCCAGAACGCATCGCCCATTCTCACAGTACACCCTGTCCCTCTCACGGATCGTCCCTTCCTGGAGCGCGGCGCTGACAAGGAAGACCTTGAAGGTGGACCCGGGCTCGAAGTAGTCCGTGATGGTCCGGTTTCGGTACAGGTCAGGGTCCCTCTTGTCTTTCAAGTTGGGATCGAAAGGCGGCCAGTTGGCCATGGCCAGAACGTCGGAGGTCCTGGCATCCATCACCACGACTTCCCCGGATCGGGCGCGATACTGCTGGATGCATTTATCCAGCTCGAACTCAGCCACGTACTGGATGAAAGCATCCATCGAAAGCTTGATTCCATAGCTCTCGACAGGCTCGGGAGGCGGCTCCGAATCCAGCCACAGGCTCTTTCGAATTCCATCCCGGAAGCGCCCCACGGTGGTCGGATCCTGCCGAAGCAGTTTATCAAAGGACTTTTCGATACCCTCGAGTCCGATTCCGTCCGTATCCACAAATCCAACCACGTGACCGCCGACCTGTCGATGGGGATAAAACCTTTTGTACTCGGTGATCATCGTCAAACCGTCCGCTTTGAGGCTGGAAACGGCCACGGCCTGCTGGTCAGTGAGGTGGCGTTTGAGCAAAACGAAGCGTCTGCCCGAACTCAACTTCTTTTGAAGCGTATGTCGTGGGAGGGACAAAATGGGAGCCAGCTTGGTAGCAATCATCTGGGGATTCTTGATCTGCTGGCAATTGGCGGTGAGCGAAAACTGGGGGACCGAATACGAAAGGAGGCGTCCCTGACGGTCATAGATGGTGCCCCGGTATGCCGGGACTTGAAAACTGGTCTCGGTTTGAGCCCGCTTGCGCTCCACCCAGACCTGGTGCTCCAGGACCTGAAGCCGAAACGCTTTGGCCAGGACACAGCCGAAACCCAACAAGATGACCAGGGTGAACAAGCCGTTGCAGAACCAATAGCGCGTATTCAGCAGATTCTTCGTTTTGTGCTCTTTCACGGCTCCCCCCTCCTCTCCTCTTCGATCACCTCACGAGAATCTTTTGATCCTGCCTGGGAGGCCCCAATCCAAAACGATTCCGTCCGAGATCCTCCAACTGATTCGGATCCTGAAACCGACACCATTCCAGGCGAAGCTTTCGCTCAATGGCCAGGAGTGCCTCATGCTGCTCGTAGAGCTTAGCCAAACGGTAACCGTTCTGAATCTGTTGCATGTACAGCCAGACATAGAAAATCGCCCCGACGACGAGCGTGACCCCCAGAAGGGACGTCACCACCATCCATCCCGTCAGAGCTCCGAATGGGCTTCGCCGATACCACTCCTGATGGCTGTCTTCTGATTTAGGATGGATCATGAAGTCTTCTCTTGTCCCTCAAAATCCTCTGTCGACGAGGATGGAACGAACCTGTCGACTCAGACTGAGGCGTCAGGCAGTTTCTCAATGGCTCGCAAACGAGCGCTTCGTGCCCGAGGGTTATTGGAGATCTCATGCTCCGATGGCTTCAATGCGCGCTTGGTCAGCAATCGCACCACGGGACCCTCACAGCTGCAGGCTGGAACGTTGCGAGGACATCTGCAGGGTTTGGCCCACATTTTGAAATGTTCTTTGACTATTCGATCTTCCAGGGAATGGAATGCCACGATGACCAGCCTCCCACCGGGCGCCAGCCACTTGATGATGTCGCCGAGGAACTGCCTGAGGGAATCGAGCTCCCGGTTCACAGCGATGCGAAGAGCTTGAAAAGTCCGTGTCGCCGGATGAATGCGTCTTGAATCGGCCGTCCTCGGCACCACCATCTGAACCAGCTCCGCTAACTGGACCGTCCTTTCGAAAGGGATCGATTTCCGCTGGGTGACAATGGCATGAGCAATACGCCGCGCCCACCGCTCTTCACCCAAGTCGGTGATGAGCTTTACCAGATCCCTTTCGGGGAGCCGATTGACCAGATCAGCCGCTGTGTTGGGGAGGGTGCGGTCCATCCTCATGTCCAAAGGTCCATTTGCCTGAAAGCTGAAACCACGGGCCGGATCATCCAGTTGGAAGCTGGAGACTCCCAAATCCAGCACCACTCCATCCACCTTCGGCCAACCCACCTCACTGAGCACGTTTCCAATGCTCGCAAAATTCGCCGTGTGGAGAGTGAGTCGCGCGCCCTGGGGTTCGAATCGCCTCTGAGCCCGCTCGACGGCTCCCTGGTCCCAATCGATGGCGAGCAACCTGCCGTCGGGAGCGCTGGCTTCCAGAATGGCCTCAGTGTACCCCCCACCCCCCAGCGTGCCATCTACATAACGCCCTTCCGCCCGGCACTGGAGCATGTGAACCACCACATGGAGCATGACCGGTATGTGAAGTGGAGAGGGCTTTTTCTTCATGGGGTCAGAGGCCCATCGTCGCCATGGTTTCCATGATTTCCTGGTGGTTTTCGCGGTTCAATTCCATCTGCTTGTCCCACCGACCCTTATCCCAGATTTCAAAACAGTTCAGGGTCCCGGCCAGAAAGACTTCCTGACCCAACCCGGCATGTTCTCGTAAAACGGGGGGAATCAGGATTCGTCCTTGGTTGTCGAACGGGCATTCTTCAGCACTGGAAATGAAGTATCGCTTGAAGTTCTGTTGCTTGGGATCAACCAGCGAGAAACTCGCCGCTTTCTCTTCGATCCGGTCCCAGAGCTCAGGGGGAAATGCGACCAGACATGGGCCCCATTGGGTGATGATGAGGGCGTCTGTAAAGTTTTTCTGCAAGACCTCGCGAAACTTCGTAGGAACGCGGAGCCGCCCTTTGGCATCGAGGCGATGGATCGACTGTCCTCTGAAATAAGGCTTGGTCAGGATCGCCACTTTTTCCCCCAAATCTCCACAAATTCCCACCTGGGCCTATCTATCACCCTCCAAAATGCTTTGTCAAACTTAAATGTTCGGTTCCCATAAAATATCTCCAAGTCAGACCTGAGCTCTTCTTCCCCCAATCCTCTCTCTCACGACCGTCTTTTCATTTGTCCCTCCGACCGCCTTCGTGTTAGTCTTTCAATGGGTAACCGAGATGCCTTCCGGGGTATTTCAATCACCACCCAAAAAGCCTCTGCTTGACCGCATGGCCAACCCTCCAACCAGCAGAGGCTTTTTCTGATTCTGACCTGACGGGACTCGAGGATGCGATGAATCCGGACGATGAGAAGCTTCTCCGCATGAGCAAAGAGATCGTGATCAAGTTCATCGAACTGGGAAGGGTCTCGCCGAGTAATTTCGATCAGCAGTTTCGAAGCGTCTTCTGGACGTTGAAGGACACTCTCGTAGGCGCCCAGGTGCCCGATCTCAAACCGGAGATCTTCGACTCGGATCAAAAGCAAGAGGAATAAGGGCCGCCCTTCGGGTCGGATGGTTCCAGGTGAGAAAGCGACTTGTCACGACAGGTTGTTTCTTCGGTCTTGCCCTTGCGCTCACCTCCGCGATAGTGACGTGGAAGACGGTCGCGGATATGCGACCGTTTCCGGAGTCCCTGGCAACCGAAGCCCTGGAGAACGTTCACCCGCGGGTTCTGGACCGACGGGGAATCCCCCTTTCCGTCACTTACCGGAACCCTTGGAACGTCCACGAACGTGTCCCTCTCCATCGAATTCCCCCCATCCTGCAACGGGGCTTCATTCTCTCCGAGGACAAGCGATTCCCGTCTCATCATGGCATTGACTGGCGGGCTCGTTTTCACGCCTTGATGCAGAATATTTCCGCAGGGCGAGTGGTGCGGGGAGCCAGTACCATTTCAGAGCAGGTCACTCGCATGCTGCATCCTCGTCCCCGAACCGTCTGGTCACGGTGGGTCGAGGGGTTTGAGGCCTGTTTGCTGGAAATCAAGTTTTCGAAAGCCGAGATTCTGGAGTTTTATCTGAATCAGGTCCCGTATGCCCGACAGCGCAGAGGCATCTCCCAGGCTGCGCAACTTTACTTTGATCGAGACCTGGACCTTCTGAATCAACGGGAGATGCTCGCTTTGATCGTGCTGGTTCGATCTCCCAGCCGGATGGATTTACTTCGAAGCCCATCGTTGTTGGATCGAAGCATCGACAGGATGAGTCGGCGGTTGGCCGAAGCGGGCATGATCTCCGATCGAGAGCTCGAGCTTGCCAGGACTTCACCCATCGCGCTCAAGCAGGGCCAGTTGGCGGTCGAGGCCGGCCATTACGTCCGGCATGTATTGGCCGGTCCATGGCCGAACGCCTCGGAGGACCCAAATCGGTGCACCACCCTGGACGCCATGCTTCAAGAAAGGCTGCAGGATGTTCTCGACGGTACTCTGAGGGATCTAGCGGGGCGAGACGCGGCAGACGGGGCCATCCTGGTGGCCGATCACCAGGCCAACGAGATCCTCGCCTGGGTCAACGGCGGGGGGACGGGCGACTTGAGGTCGGGATCATGGATTGACGCCGTCACACTGCCAAGACAGCCGGGCTCCACCTTGAAACCTATCCTCTATTCGCTGGCTCTTGAGAATGGCTGGACTGCCGCGACCCTGCTGGACGACTCCCCCCTCTCGGAACCTCTGAGATCCGGACTCCACACGTACCGCAACTACAGCCGCATTCACTACGGTCCTTTGCGGTTGAGGGAGGCCTTGGGGAACTCACTCAATATTCCAGCTGTGCGCGCCATTCAGTTCACGGGGACACGCCCATTTCTCCTGCGCCTCCGTGAGCTTGGCTTTGCCAATCTGGATCAATCACCGGATTTTTACGGCCATGGATTGGCGTTGGGAGATGGCGAGGTCAGCCTGTTCGAACTGGTCCGGGCTTATGCCTGCCTGGCTCGTGGCGGGCGATTCCTTCCTCTGAACTGGAGCCTTTCACCCAAAAGGGATCAGGAGCCAGGGCGGCAAGTCATTTCGGAAGACATCGCCTCCATCCTCGCTCACATCCTCTCAGACCCCCAGGCCCGACGGCTCGAGTTCGGGGAAGGGCACCTTCTGAATCTTCCCGTTCAGACGGCGGTCAAAACCGGGACATCCAGCGACCATCGGGACACGTGGGCCATTGGCTTCTCTGAAAGGCATGTCGTAGGGGTGTGGATGGGCAACCTCGACCGTACGCCGACTCGCGGACTGACCGGAACCACGGGTCCAGGGCTGGTTCTGAGGGCAGTCTTCTCGGAGCTCAACGCCAATGGGGAGCCTTCCTGGATTCGTTTGAGCCCGCATCTCGTGCGGAAAGTGATTTGCCAGAAGAGCGGCCGACTGCCAGGCCCTCAATGCCCCCTGACGGACGAGCTTTTCGCTGCCGGCTCTGACCCTGCTGAACGATGTGAACTGCATCATGAACCCGGGCATCGAATTACTGCATCGGTATCAAACGGGGTTTCAGCAATGCGAGTCATCGAATTGACTCAACCTGTGACGGGTCTTGAACTGGCCATGGATCCTCGCGTACCGGACGCCCTGGAGGCTTTTTCCCTGATGCTCCCAAGGGGATTGCCCTCCAGGAAAGTCGAATGGATCATGGATGGTATCCTTGAGGGAACAACGGGGCCGGGCTCCTGCCGCTTCGAGTGGATGATCCAGAAGGGTTTCCACACGGCCCAGGCCCGCGTATGGTTGGACGGCCTGCCAGAAGCCGTCGAGACTCCTCCCGTGTCCTTCAGTGTTCGCTGAGCAGTCCGATTCTTCATTGAGGAACGTTCTCTCCCGAAGTCCGTGAAGTCCAGACCTGAGCAGAGACAGCTGCAGGTTCTGGACACGAGGAGACCGGGACATCGTTGAAGATTTCTGGCTCAGGTTGACTCTGGGGGGTGCTCGGATTAGAAGCCGGTCTGAACCTGAGTTTCTGCGTTGCAGTAGGGAATCGAAGTGATGCTGACATCTCTCACAGGGAGACCAGGGCTTCATGGACCCCGACAAGATCTCGCGATTGAAGATTCAGCACAGGGAACAGAGACGCCCTGCGCGCAAAAGAATTGGGAAGTTGGGAGCCGTCTTTCTCCTCTTCTGTGCGGTGTCGGCGGGAGCCTATTGGCTGTATCAAGAAGGTATGCTCAGCCCGGCGATTGCAGTGGAATTGGTCTCCGTGAACTGGGTCTATCCTTCCCAGGTGGTGACGGATTTCAACGCAAGTGGATATGTGGTCGCTCAGCGTCGTGCCGCAGTGGCTTCGAAGGGAACGGGGCGCCTGGACCATCTGGCGGTTAGGGAAGGAAGCCGCGTCAGGGAAGGGGAGGTGCTCGCCAGGCTGGAAAACGATGACCTGAGAGCCGAGAGAGATCAGATCCGGGCCCAGCTTGCCGCTGCGCGCGCCGACAGGGTCCGTGCTGAAACCGAGGTGGCCATTGCTGAGCGCCAGTACACGAGACTGAGAAATCTTTGGGAACAGAAGGTGGTGGCCAAGGCGGATTTTGAGAATGCCCGCGACCAGTTCCAGAGATCCCGGGCCGTCCTGGAGGCGGCCGAGGCGAACATCAGGGCTCTCGAGGCGGCCCATGAAAGAGCGTCCGTCCTCATTGAATACACGGTGATCCGGGCGCCGTTCGACGGGGTGGTACTCACCAAGGACGCGGATGTGGGTGAGGTGGTGGCACCGTTCGGGTCCTCCGTGAACGCCAAGGCAGCCGTTGTGACGATGGCGGACCTTTCCTCGCTCATGGTCGAGACGGACGTCGCCGAGTCCTCCCTCCCCAAGGTGTATGAGGGGCAACCCTGCGAAATTCAACTGGATGCCCTTTCGGAAACGCGGCTCTCCGGAGCGGTCCGAACCATCGTACCCACGGCTGACCGTACTCGCGGCACGGTTCTTGTCAAAATTCAGCTTGACCAGCTGGACCCGCGAGTGCTCCCGGAGATGAGCGCTCGAGTGGCCTTTCTGTCCCGGCGGCTGGAGGAGCATGAAAAGCAGCCGTTCCTGGGTGTCCACCGCGGTGCACTGGTCGAGCGCAGCGGGAGTGGCGGGATGTTTCTTGTGGATGAGGGACGGGTGAGATGGGTCCCGCTGACCGAGCCCGAGGTTGTGGGCGACTACGTCCGTTTGGCCGGCCCCTGGAAAGCGGGAGACCGGGTCGTCCTCAAGGCCCCTCGCGAAATCAAGGACGGTTCACGTGTTTCCCTTCCGGAGTAGCCCGTGGCTTCACAAGACCAGCAGTCGGAGCACGTAGTCGTTCTCGAAGAGATCTACAAATCCTATCGCCGGGGTACCCAGGAGGTTCCGGTGCTCCGAGGCATCAGCCTCTCCATTTTGCGGGGAAGCTACGTCGCCCTGATGGGCCCTTCGGGATCCGGCAAGACAACGCTCCTCAACCTCATCGCCGGTATCGACCGGCCCGACTCCGGGCGCCTCACCGTCGCATCCACTGAGATCGCAGATCTGGATGAAGCTGAATTGGCTCATTGGCGAGCCAGGCACATCGGCTTCATCTTTCAATTTTACAATCTCATGCCGGTGCTGACAGCCCTTGAGAACGTCGAACTGCCCCTTCTGCTTCACCGAATCAGCCGCAGGGAACGGCGAGAGCACGCCCTCCTGGCCCTGGAGCTTGTGGGTTTGACCGATCGACTGCGTCACTACCCGAGAGAACTGTCAGGGGGGCAGCAACAGCGGGTGGCGATTGCTCGGGCCATTGTCACTGATCCTTGCCTTATCGTGGCCGACGAGCCCACCGGAGACCTGGACAAACAATCCGCGGCGGATGTCCTGGACCTCACCCAGCAGCTCAACGTCGACTACGGCAAGACCATCATCATGGTGACCCACGATCCCAAAGCCGCAGAGCGTGCAGTTACCATTCATCATCTGGATAAGGGGGTTTTGAACAACCTGAATGCATCATGAAAGGCTCCGCGTTCCGGTGGGCTGCGCGTTCAAACCGGGCGGAAAAGCGGGATCAGACAGCGGGTTCAGGCCGAGTGTTTCGGCACAGGACTGAGAGTGAAATGGAACTTCTCAAGATGATCGTCCGCAACAGCCTGCGCCATCGACTTCGCGCCCTGCTCACGGTGGTTGGAATGGCTGTGGCCATTCTGGCGTTCTGTCTGCTGCGGACGACTGTGGAGGCCTGGTACGGCGGAGTGGCCGCCGCTTCCCCCAATCGGCTGATCTGCCGAAACGCCGTCTCCCTTATCTTCACTCTGCCCATCACCTATCGCCAGCGCATCCTGCAGGTGCCCGAAGTGAAACAGGTGGCCTACGCCAACTGGTTCGGCGGTGTGTACATCGATGAGCGCCATTTTTTTCCGCGCATGGCCGTGGGTCCCTCAAACTTCTTCGATCTTTACCCCGAATTCATCATCCCGCGCGATCAGCTCAGGGCTTTCTGGACCCAACGCAATGCCTGCATTGTCGGACAGAAGCTCATCAGTCAATACGGCTGGCGGCTGGGTGACACCATCACCCTCACAGGAAACATCTACCCCGGTGAATGGCAGTTCGTATTGGCCGGGGTCTATCGGGGAGCCGCCAAAGCAACGGACGAAACCCAGATGCTTTTTCGCTGGGACTATCTCGATGAGGCGCTGAAGAAGACCCCCATGCCAGGTGGCCAGGTAGGCTGGTACGTTATTCAAATTGAGAATCCTCAGAATGCGGGAACCGTGTCAAGGAACGTGGACAGCCTTTTCGAGAACTCCCTCGCCGAGACCATCACCGAGACGGAAAAGGCATTCCAGATGGGTTTCGTGTCTATGACGGAGGCGCTGGTCGTGGCCATCCGCATCGTATCGTTCGTCGTCATTGCGGTCATTCTGGTCATTCTGGCCAACACCATGGCCATGACGGCACGCGAGCGCATGGCGCGTTCACCGCGCTCGCCTTCAGCAAGACGCTCGGGTTCGGCAACTGGTTTCTCATGAAGCTCATAGCCGGGGAATCCCTCACCCTGGCGCTCCTGGGCGGGATTCTGGGCATCGGGTTTTCTTTTCCCGCTGCCCATCTGTTCTCCAAAAAGCTGGGAGCCATACTTCCCGTCTTCCACATCCAAGGCAAGACGCTTCTCCTCGCAGGGATCATCTGTTTTTCCATCGGGCTGCTTGCAGCCCTTTTCCCCGTCTGGAGAGCCACCAAGATCAAGATCGTCGACGCCCTGACCCATATTGGATAAGGGACAAATGAAGGCACTGAGCCTATTCTCAAGCAGGGGTGAACATTGGGCAACTCGCCGGAAATGAAAAGACGGGCAGGCATCCACCTGATGGTGGGGTTTCGGGGAACACGGTTTGAAGAGGAGCTCGAAGGCCTCATACGCAACCACCTCATCGGTGGAGCCGTTCTCTTCAGGCGCAATGTCGAAAATCCCGAGCAGCTGAAGCGGCTCATCCGCTCTGCCCAGGACTGCGCCATGACCCACCTCGGAAGGCCCCTCCTGCTGGCCATCGATCAGGAGGGGGGCCCGGTTCAACGGCTCGTTTCGCCTCCCTTCACAGGGCTGCCTTCAGCCAGGAGACTGGGGCGCGAAGGTCCCGAGGCGGTTCGGGCTTCGGGCATTGCAGCCGCCCGGGAGCTCAAGTCCCTGGGAATCCATATCAACCTCGCCCCGGTAATGGACGTGCTTCCCGAGGATTCGCCGGAGCACTTCATGGCAGAGAGATGCCTGGGATCCGACCCGCAACGCGTCGCGGAGCTTGGGCGCGCTTGGATCGGAGCGCTCCAGAGCGAAGGAGTTTCAGCCACGGCCAAACATTTTCCCGGGCTGGGACAGGCCGAGCTCGATCCCCATCATTACGCTCCGGTCATTCACTGGAACAACGGGGCATCCATGGAGAGAGACCTGGCACCTTTTCGTGAAGCCGTTTCGGCTGGAGTGCACTGCGTCATGACTTCCCATTCGCTTTATCCAACCGTGGACAGCCAATGGCCGGCAACGCTTTCGCCTGCCCTCTGTTCCGACATGCTGCGGCATCATCTCGGGTTTGAAGGCGTTCTCCTGAGTGACGATCTGGACATGGCCGCGGTTGCTGAGAAATTCTCCTGGAAGACTGTCGCGCACCAGGGGCTTCTCACAACGATCGATTTTTTTCTTCTATGTCAGAATCCCGGGAACATCGAACCCTTTAGCTCCGTGCTTGCCGATCTCCTGAGCCTGACAGAGCTCAGATCACTTCACGAGCAGTCGATGGTTCGGATAAAGTGCCTTTTTCATCGCCTTGGACTGGACTGGTCCACCTGTTGACACGGTCTGGTTGAACCCTGGGCCATTGTGTAAGCCATCCGGAGAGGCCCAATCCAGGAATGATTTGATTGGTCGCCTGTCAGGCGGGATTCGAGAAGGCTCCAGCTTGCGAAGACGGAGGGGCGGATTTGCCCTTTATGCCACAGGGAAAGCATGCTAGTTTCCCCACAAGAGTTGCTCCACCCTCGCACCAATTTCCCAATTCATTCCAAGATAAGGGGATGGCGATGAAAAAATTGTTCGTCGTGCTGGTTTTTGTCTGTTTGGGAATTCTTTGCAGCAATGCACTCGCCGTGGAGCTGGGCATCATCACCGGCAAGGAGAAGGGCACTTACTACCAGTTTGGTTTGAACCTTCAGCAACTGGGGCAGCAGCATGGCTTCCAGCTTAACGTGTTCCCATCGGACGGCTCCATTGAGAACATATATGCCGTCTACAAAAGACCCGGAGTTCCGTTGGGTATCGTGCAGTCGGACGTCCTCGCATTTGTGGCCAAAGTGCAGACCAACCAGGTTCTCAGGAACGTGGCCAGGAAGATCAAGATGGTCTATCCCCTCTACAATGAGGAGGTTCACCTGGTCGGACGAATGGGGATTGCCAGCTTTGACGACCTGGCCGGGAAGCGGGTGGCCGTCGGAGATGAGGGCAGTGGAACCTATCTGACCTCCAAGCTGCTCTTCGAGGTCTCGAAAGTGAATCCGAAGGAAATGGTGATCGTTGGAACGGATCAGGCGCTTGCCCAGCTGAAGGCCGGCACTATTGACGCCATGATCTATGTGGCCGGTCTACCGGTGAAGCTGTTCTCGGAAGGGATCACCGAGGCGGACAACCTTCAGATCATCCCCATCACCAACAAGACTATACAACAATTCTATCCCGTTGCAGAGATCCCGGTCGGTACCTATGCCTGGCAGAAGGAGGCAGTTCCCACCGTCGCCGTGAAAGCCGTCCTCATCTCCTTCGATTTCCGTACGGCAAATTGTGAGAATGTGGGGAGATTTGCCGGAGTGATCGCCGAAAACATGGGTTGGCTTCAAGAGCATGGGCATCCCAAGTGGAAGGCGGTGGATCTCAACTTCACCCTCAAAGGCTGGGAGCAGTACGATTGCGTGCGCAATTACGCTCCCGCAAAGCGGAAGGAAAAGGCCAGGGAGCCGTCGCAGCTCAACCCTGTGCTGGATGCCATTCGGGACATCCTGGAGTAATCTCAGACCCCAAAAATAGAACACGGAAACGTTGATGCATTTGGAATACTATGGACTGCTCAGAGAACCTTTCCACATCACACCCGACCCTGATTTCCTCTACCTGAGCCCCAGCCACAAAGAAGCTCTCGGAGTGATCTTGTTCGGCGTCGAGAACCGTGCCGGCTTCATGATGATCACGGGAGGAGTTGGACTCGGCAAGACCACCATCCTGCGATCAGCCATGCAGCACTTCGACCCCAAACGGGTCAAGACGGTCCTCGTCTTCAATCCTTGTCTTTCCTACATGGAACTGGTCAGACTCATTTTTCGGGAGCTCGGCCTGGAGATTCCTGAAGGAGAGGACCAGTTCCAGCTCATTCAGCGGCTGCATCTGGCGCTCATCGAGGAATACAAGCAGGGCGGCAACATCGTTCTGGTCATAGACGAGGCGCAGAAGATGCCCGTTGAAACCCTCGAGAATTTGAGAATGCTCTCCAACCTCGAGACAAGCAAGGACAAGCTGCTGCAGATCATCCTCGTAGGGCAGCAGCCCGAGCTCGAGAATCTGCTCAATTCCGATGACCTCCGCCAGCTGAAACAGCGCATCGCCCACCGGGCTACCCTGGTCAAACTCTCCCACAAAGAAAGCATCGATTACATCCGGCACCGGCTCGACATCGCTTTGGGAGTCAAACGCCTGCCTCTCTCGACATCCGCCATCAACAGGGTCGTGCGTCATTGTGATGGAATCCCCAGGTGCATCAACATCATCTGCGGCAACGCGCTGGTATCGGGATTCGGATCGGGACAGAATCCCATTGGTCCCAGACTGGTGCAAGAAGTCATCGACGACCTGGAAGGACGCGTCCCCAGCCCTTCGCGAAAGTGGATTTACGCTCCGATTGCTCTCGCGCTGGGCGCGGTGCTCTTCTACTTCTTCCTGTCCGGAAGGGTTCCGCCCTGGAGGGCATTCGTCTGGTCGGGTGGGAGCGCGAAGAAGCCCCTTGAGGTTACATCCACCGCGGGCCGGGTCCCGAATCGAATTGATCCGGAGGCGGTCCCGGGAGGAGCCCAGCCGGGCTCCGATAACGGCAGGGCAGTGAACAGCGAAGAGATCTTCAGTTCCGGTAAACCGCTTGTCCCCACTCGGGGCCAGATTCCCAGCGCGAACAAGCCCGCAACGGCGCCCAGTGTCAAGGAACCATCAGGACCTGCTGGCTCCCCACCCGGAATTGGCTCGGCAAGGAATTCTCGGACAACCAGCCCATCCGAATGGCCGCCGCCTCCACCGAGCATCACGTCCCGGAGCGAGTCCGCTTCGACCGGGGCTTCTCAGGAGACAACCGCCGGCCGGGAGCCTGTTTCGAACGCAGGACCACCTGCACCGGCCCCCTCTGCTTCCGGGCCGGTAACCCAGGCGCGGGA
>CAZEOY010000005.1:0-18931 GCA_964513835.1 uncultured Syntrophobacteraceae bacterium | reverse complement strand
TTCGATGGCTGAAGTCTTGGCCGTGCGCTTGGCCAGCTCCTTGAATCCGACCCGGGTGAGGTCTTTGATGGCGAGCTTTGCGGCCTGCTTTCCCGGGGTCGTGAGGATGTGGCCTGCCCCCATGGTCATGCCCGAAAGAAGGTCCGAGGCGAACTCGAAGCCGCCCTCGTAGATGCCGCTGCGGATGGCTGCGGGCTCGCTCACGTCTCTCGATATGCCGGCCTCGTCCGCCCTCTGGAGAACATCGTCGTACTGGGCCAGGCCGAAGGACATGCCTCCGCTGGTGGCGAAGCCGACGACGGCGCCGAGGGCGGTCCCCACGACGGGGACGGCGGAGCCGATTGCTGCGCCGGTGAGCGCGCCGGCGGCGCCGGTCCCCACGGAGGTCGTGAACGACCGGACGCCGCCGTGTATCGCCCGCCCGATCCCCTCGCTCCCCGGGTTCTCCTGGAGGATGGGATTCTCTTCCTTCAACTCGTCGAGGGCCCGGATGCCCCGCGTGAGGAGCCCCGGTTTCTGACCTGGAGGCGTTGCCCCGCCGGCCTCGTCGGTGAGGCCTCTGGCAGCACGGAGCATGGTCTGCCCGGCATCCACGACTCCGCCGGCAACGTCAGAGGCGAGATCCCCCATGAAGCCGCGCTCGCTCAAGGCCCTGGCGTTGTCCCGCTCGCGGGCGCGCTTCACCCATAGATCAAGCTCGTCGGGGACTTCCTCGGGGGCCTGGGTGGGGGTGGTGCCCTGTACCTGGGGGCTGGACTGCTTGGCGATCTGCTGTTTGTCGCGGCCTTCCTTGAAGGCCATGAAGCTCTCGAAAGGGTCGAAATCGTCGAGGGGCATGCGGGTGTCCTTTAGATGAAAAAAAAACAGACCGGTGGGTTCCCCAACCGGCCTGCGAGACATACAAACGACGTGCTCAGTGTGGCTTACCGGAAGTAAGGTTCGTCCACAGAGGGCATGGGCCTGCGCACCCTGGTCATGGGGGTGCCGGACTGGTTCGGCGAGGGCATGGACCTTCTGACGGGGGTGGACGTGACCCCCGGGCTGGGGATCGGTTTCCTCACGCCCGCTGACGTGAGGTCCGGCGATGGGATGGGGTTTCTCACGACGGTGCTCCCGACCGGAGCGGGCTGTGCCGAGTTATTGAGCCCCAGGATTGCCTTGAAGCGCGGGTTCATCTCCGGGGCGGTGTACTGGAAACCGCGCCACTCGCCGCCCGTCATGGCCTGGCCCATCCGGGAGAGGTTTTCGCCTGCGTCGGTCAAGATCCCCCGTGCTGCGTTCTCCCTTTCGGCCAGGATACTGGTCCCCGTGTTGTTCGCGGAGTCGAGGAACTGCTGTGTCGTGGAAAGGGATGACTGCCCGCCTGCTGCCTGCTTCCTGGTGTTCTTGAGGTGGTCCAGGAGGGCGGTGTTGCCCGACTCGAAGATCTGCCGGTAGGCCACGTTGCGCTGTTCCGGCGTGAGGGAGTCCATGTAATCGTTGAAGTGCTTGTCGGGCTTGACGCCTGCCCACCTGGGCGCGCTGGTCTGCCCGCCGCCGTTCTGCTGCACCCGCTCCCCGTGCCGCCACGGCTCGATGTGCTCCCCCGTCACGAAACCGGTCTGCGGGTCGTAATCCTTCACGGTCTGGTAGGACCAGCCATGGATGTCGCGCTGAATGTCGTGTCCGCGACGGGTCGTCGCGTTCTGCATGAGGGCCTGGTCCTGCTGGAGGTCCTGGCCGCGGCGCGCTGTGGTGTCGTGGAGGGTGCTCGCCCGCATCTCCAGGTCCTGCCCGCGTCTTGCGGTTGCATCAGCCGTGATGGTCCGCCAGTTGGCAGCGTCGTCCTGGATGCGCTGCAGGTCGAAGGCGGCCTTGTTGCGCTGGTCCCAGGTGCCGTGAATGGCCCTCTGGCTCGCGTCCCGACCGGCGAAGGTGCCTTCGACCTGGCGCTTGAGGTCGGCGTTCTGCTGGAAAGTCCCCTGCATCTCGCGCTTGAAGGCGCGCTCCCTGGCTACGCGGCCGGCTTCGAACTCGGCTGCGTCCTCCATCATCTTCCTGGTTCGGAATTCATCCATTGCCATGGGGGGTGCTCCTATGCTTTCTCACAGTCCTTCTCGCAATAGGTGTGCGAGTGGCTGTGGTTTACGGGTTCATTGCCCTGCCACGAGACGGACTCGCCGATGGATCCGGAGTAGCCGAGGCTCAGGCTGTTGTTGATGGTCGAAAGGCAGCTCGCCACGGTCTGGGTCCATGTGGCGATCCTCGCCTTGAGGGTTTCGAGACGGGCGTTGAAGGCGGCGAGGAGGGCCTGCTGGTTGATCTCGGCCTGCTTGATGACCTTGTCGATCATGGCCGCTGCGTAGTTGAGCTGTGCCGAGTAGGCCTTGCTCCTGGCGTCGGTTTCGGCCTGGTAGGCCCTCGCCTGGGCCTCGTAGGCCTTGGACTCGCCTTCGTACTTCTGGAGCTTGAAGGCTTCTGCCGCCATGAGGGCCTTCATCAGGGTGTCCGCCCGGGTGAGGGCCGCGTTGTGGACCTCGATCTGACCGCGGTTCAGAACGTCGTGGGCGAGCTTGGCCCGCTCGATGGCCACCTGGTTCTGAGCGTTCACGGATTCGGAGAGGATGCCGTAGCCGCGCATCTGTTCGGAGTAGACCTTTATCCGGGCCTCGTCTCCCTGGAGGAGGGTGGCGTGGAGGTCCACCTTGTTCTTTTGCGCCCCGATCTGCGCCGTGTAGGCGTCGATCTGCGCCTTGAAGACTTCGATCTTCCCGCGCTCGGCCTCCAGGAGCACCTTCGATGCCTCGGTTTCCTTGAGCCACATATCGACGAGCTGCGCGTTCGTCTGCTGGAGGGCCGCGTAGATCTGGACTTCCTGGCCCTTGGCCTCGAGGGTGAGCTTCTGCGCTTCGATCTCGGCCTTGTACTGGTCGAGCATGACGCCTGCCGCCCGCACCCGGGTTTCGAAGACGGCTGCCCGGGTCTTCACGGCGTCGAGGACCGCGTTGTAGCCGGCGACTTTGCCGTTGTAGATCTCGATGGCCGAAGAGACGGTGTCTTTGGCCACCTGGAGCATGCGGTTGGCCAGCTGGTTGTGGGCCTCGCGGGTGATCTTTTCGACTTCGGCGGCGTACTGGACGGCGAACTGGGTGTTGCCCTGGGCGAGCTTGGCCTCTTCGGAGAGGAGCTGGTTGTCGTACTCCTGGACCTTGCGCTGCCTGCGGTTCCAGAAGGTGCGGAGCCTGGCGTTGAGCGCCCCGGTCGGGACCGTGAATCCTCTGCTCGCTTCGAACTTCAGGATCTTCTCGTATTCCTCCTCGAGGTCCTCGTCGAGCCAGCTTCTGAAGTTGGCGCGCAGCGCGTTCAGAACGTCGATGCCGAGGCCTGTCCCGCCGTTTTCGATAATCCCCGTGACCCAGTCGCGGATCCGCGCGTGGAGGTCCGAGTCGTAGACGGGCTCGGCGTAGCTGTACGTGGCGGAGATCTCCCCGAGGTCGTCCACCGGGAACTCCCCTTCCCACTCCGGAAGGTCGAGTCCCGCGAAGGACGGGATGACGATCGAAGCCTGCGCCGGGGCGGTGAGGTCCTGGAGGTTGGGCTTTTGCGGGAGCTGGAAGTCCATGTTGATGGCCGGGGCCGCCAGGTCGAAAGGCAGGTCGGGAATGTTCGGGTCTGCCCGGTCTGCGATGATCGGGGGGTCGATGTTGTGCGAGGGCATGGCGACGGTGTCGACCGGGATCTGCGTCAGCGCCGGCTCTCCCGGGAACGGCACGTTGAAGTCCGTCTCGATGTCCGGTGCTACCGGGGCCGCGACAAGGAAGGGCTCGATTTCGAGAGTCGGGACCTGGAAGTCGATGTCGGAAATAGGGATGTCGAAGTCCGCCAGCTGGTTTTCCAGCTCCTGGGTGAATGTGACCAGGTTCTGGAGGTTGTCGCGCAATATGTCGTAGACGCTGTTCACCTGCTCGGAGACGAGGGCGATGACCGTGTTCTTGAGGTCGGGGTTCACAATGAGGGTCATGGAGTCTCTGCCTTTCCTGTCTATTCATTGCAGAGGAAGTTCACTGCGTTCTCTGCGCCTCTGCGGTGAGAAGCCCTTACTTCCGCTTCACGTTGAGCATCTTGTCGTTGGTTCCCCACCGGTACTCTTTGGGCGGGATGGTGACGGCCCGTGCGCCGTCCGGGCCGCCGACCGCTGCGGAGAAGTCCGGCGCCGTCATGCCGCGCTGGAGCATGTAGCTCTGCCGGTAGGTGAGGAGGTCCGAGCGGTTTCCGGCGGGCTTGGTGCCGGCCAGGCTGTCGATCAGGATGAGGTCGTTCATGGCCTCGATGTATTCGGGATTTGCGGACAGGTTGTATGTGTCGGAAACGGGATAGTTGTGAGTCTGGAAGTCCCAGGACACGCCTGACGTTTCGTCGGTGCTGTCGTCGTTGTAGATCAGGCCGGGAACCCATCCGTTCTCGGAGCTGACGAGGAGCCTCACGGAGGACGGCGGTTGGTCCGCCGGGGGGATCCATCCGCTCAATGTCGCGGTGCTCGCCTTGCTCAGGACGAGCTGGCCGTCCTGGTTGTAGATGAGGATGGTTCGCCTGTGGATGGGGGAGTGAGTGTGCTCTATGGACTGAATGGTGATGGACTCGTAACCCGCTACGTTTACGACGACGACCACGTCGTAATAGATCCACTTGGACCGGGACCAGTCAAAGTAGCAGAGCACTCGCGGATAGAAGTGCTCAACCCAGTTGTTGTATTCATACCTGTATACAGAGGGCGAGCCATGACTGGCAAATATGTTCATCTCCAGGACCTGCCAGTCCTGTTCGCTCAAATGCTCGGTCACTTCAGGCCACGGGTAGTGGAAGGCGACATTGTTTACGTCCACAATCCAGGCCCGCCCCCAGTCGCCCACCAGGCGGGACGTGCCCGTAAAGGTAATTTCGGACGAGAGGGTGAGAGACTTCGATATTCCGGAGGATGCCGATGAATAGTCCTCTGCATAGCCGTAGAGGATGTAGTAGTAATCGTAGCAATCGATCCAGCACTGGATGTGATCGGCCATGGAGATGTATCTATTCGATTTTGCCTGCTCGTAGGTGAAGTGCTTGCTGACGACCTGTCCCGTCTTTGGGTTGTAGTCGTACTCATATTCTGAAATGTGATAGCCGCCGTCGTGGGGATTGCTGACGACGGGCTTCCCCGGGACCTGGAAGGGCATGTAGTTCTCGCCCGTCTTGTAGCTCGTGTAGACCTTCTCGCCGTCGTAGGCGATGGAGTAATGCTTGTAGGCGGGGGGGTAGTGTTTTTCCGTAGAGTTGTAGAGCTCCTCCGATGCGATGGTGCCGTCCGGGTTGAAGCGAGTGAGCCAGATCAGGACCTGGGCCTTGCCGTCGTCGGTGTAGTCGATGGGCTGCCGTAGGGTTACGGTGGCGAACTCCCCCGTCTCGGAGTCGATCCAGAAGTTGGCGCCGAGGATGCGGTGGGTTCCCTGTAAAAACCCGTCGTCGACGTTGTTGGCGTAGACGGCCTGCTGTGCCCTCCTGGGGTAGTAGATGGATTCGGTGAAGGGGTCGATGATCTCGGCCAGGGCGAAATAGTAGGACTGGAAGAAGGAAACCGGGTCTGCATCGGGGCCCGGCGTGAAGCTGTAGCTCCTGGCCGCGCCCAGGATGGCGGGGCCGATGGCCTCGACAACGCGCCCGGTGAAGGCCTTCTCGGCCTTCTCCGACCAGTCGCCGTCGGGGATGAGCTGCGCGCGTCTGAGGACCTGCCCGGGCGTGACTGTCTTCCTCGCGAAGTCCTCCACCTCTTCCCGGGTCACGATCACATGGTGGGCCTCGTTGTCCTCCATCTCCACCTCGTCCGTGTAGGTGTCCCGGTAGAAGACGACCATGGAGGCCTCGATGAGCCGCTTGAGCGTCTTGGCGACGGCCTGGTCACTGCCGAACGGGACGTAGACGTGGATGGCGTGCACGCCGAAGGTGGAGAGCACTTCGATCACGGCGCCCCTCGGCGCACGGGTGCAAGGCGGGAGGGTGAAGGTGCGCTTGAGCTGCGGAAGCCTGTTCGTCGCCATTTCCTGGCGGAGCTTCCGGAGGAGCTGATTGCCTATATCCCTCAAGGAAAGAGCGACTTTCTTGTCGCCGTAAGGTTTGTAGGTGGTGGCGTCGACCACTACAGCCTCTCTTTCCGGTACTCGATGCGCCCCGAGTATCCCGCTGCGGCGATGGCCACGAGCTCGAGGAGGTCCAGGGAGTCCCCGAGCTCGAGTTGAGTTTGGAGGACCTGGCGCCCGGTGGCGTCGAAGACGTCTCTGCGGTCGGTGAGGGCGAGTGCTGCCAGGGTGCCGGCTGCCGCCTGAAGCCCCAAAACGTCGATCCGTTCGTTAAGGGCCAAAATCGCCTGAATTTCCCCTCTGCCCCGGAAGTCCATCCCATCCCACGTTTCGAACAGAGAAAGCACGCCTGCGGTTCCGGCGCGCGGGTCGATCTCCAGGAAATCGAGTCCATCCTCGAGGAAGACGGCGCCGATGATTTCCGTTCGGCCGAAAAGAACGAGGCCGTCTTGCGGATCCAGGAGGGGGATCTCCCCGCCGAGTCCCTGGGTGAGGTGGTCGCGCGGGTCTGCGAGGGTAAGCCCGCCGGTCACGCCCAGGGCTGCGGCGAAGGTCAGTGCGTCGACCGGGTCGCGGATCTCGAGGGTTGCGGGGCCGAGCAGCTCCAGTCCATCGGCCTGGTCGCGGAGCACCAGCGTGCCGGCGGGAATGTCCCGGGTCACGGTGATCTTCGGCGGGTCGATGGACTGGCTGTGCGCGAAGGCTGCGGGCGGCATGGCGACGACACAGGCTCCCGCTGCGTTAGCTGTGAGGGTGAACGGGGCGGCATCGACCAGGACGGGATCGTGGAAGTTGCCTGCAAGGCCTGCGGCGAGGGTGAGCGGGGCGGCATCGACCAGGACGGGATCGTGGAAGTTGCCTGCAAGGCCTGCGGCGAGGCTGAACCGTGCAGCCGTCAGGGACACTGGGCCGGGGGTCGGAGCTTCGAGCGCCTCTATCTCCGTCGCCTCGACCAGGCAGGGATTCTCGGAGCCGTCGTCGACGGTCAGGGCCATCCCCGGGGTGACGAGCTTCAGGAACTTCTCTGTGACGGGTTCCGAGCAGATGAAGTGGCACTTGAAGTGGTAGTCATCGACGTGGATGATCTGTGGATTGTCGAAGTCCTCGACGTGGGTCCAGTCGAGATTGTCGGGAGACGAGTAGAGGCTGAACGTTCGAGGGGGACCCCAGGTTGTGGGATCGGCGATTGCCGGACCGTAGGGCTGCCAGGAGAGGGTCCTGAAATGTATGACCATCTCGAAAATGGTGGCGGCCGAGAAGTCGATGGGCGAGATCGCCCTCACCCCGTAGGAAAAGTCCCAGGTGTCGCCGCCCTCGCCCGATGCCGACACGGGAATGAACCGGGGTTCGGGACTCTCGTCGTTGACCGCCCCGTTGGCCAGGTACGGGTAGTGATCGAGGGTCGCGGGGCTGTACGGGCCTCCCGGAAGCTCGTATGCCGCGAAGCCGTCCACCCTCGGCGCCGGCTCTCCCCCCGCGGCGACATGGGCGGAAATGTGTGCCGCTACCGGGAGGCTGTCTTCCAGGGAGTACGGCTCGGCAGGCGGGGTGAAGTTCTCGATGTGCCTGGCGACGCGGCTCACCCGGTACTCGTCGATGTAGACGGGCTCGACGCTCCGGTTCGATACGCTCCACCGGTAGGGAAGGTAGGGATAGGCCTCGGCCGGCGCGGAATATGGGTCCCCCATCATCGACCCGTCTATGAACAGGCGGTAATCGTCCTGCTGCTTCACCAGCTCGACGTGGTGCCAGGCGTCCTGGGCTGCGGCGGTCACTCTCCCTTGTTCGAATGACGGCCCGGAAATGAAGAAGCTGTAATCCGTCCCGGCCCGCATGCACCCCAGGCGGATCGAGGCGGCCCAGTCGCCCAGGCTGAAGAGGGTGATGATATCGAAGTTTTCGGCCGTCGAGCTGAGCCATATCCAGAGGTCGACCGTCCAGTCCCCGTTGATCGTCTCGCGCCAGGCGTCGTCGTCGTTGGTGATGAGGGCGTCGCCCTGCGGAAGCTTGATCGAGGTGGAACCGAATTTCGCCCGGTCGGTCGAGTGAACGACTCCCGCAGCGGTCGTGAGGGACCTGGGGCATCCCGGCCCGGCGCCGGCATCCGGGAAGCCGGTGTCCCCGTCGAACGAGTCCGAGCGGATGAGCAGGATGGTGTTCGAGTCGATGCCGGGCATGGGTGGAGCCTCCTAGTTGACTTCGATCTTGATGTTTTGGATGTTGAAGTCGTTGCCGTCGGTGGCGGTGCGTTCGACGATGAAGTCGATGTAGCCGACCACGACCTTGTCGGAGGCGCTGTCGTCATAGACGATGGCCCCTGGCGATGGCCCGATGCTGCCTCCGTCGGCGGTCCAGACGGCGTCGTTGAAACTTGCGACCGCCTTGTTGGTCAGGTCGCTCTCCTCGATGGCCAAGCCCGTGAGGGGTTGCCCGCCGGTGGTGTAGCCGTAAATGTTGGCCAGCTCGCTTGCGCTCACGTCGGCGTAGGTGGCGTGGTCGGCCCTGCTGAAGCTGAAGCCCGCTGCCATGAGAATCAACTTGAAGGTGTCCCCGTTGATCTTGTCGAGAAGGTGGTATTTCCAGTGGTTGCTGGTGATGGACGGCATGTGTCTCTCCTAAAAGGGGTCCGCGATTTCGATGCTGGTGGGGGCGATGGAGATCACGGTCTGAGCGGTCACGGGGTAGTCCGGGATCTGGCCCACGTAGCGGAGCTTGAGTGTCGTGGTGTCGACCAGGGCCAGATATCGGGCGGTGCCGGTGGCGAGGACGGTCACGCCGTCTTTCTGCGCGATGGTGATCTTCCTCCCGCTCGAGCTGCCGTTCGTCGGTCCGCTGAAATCCCCCGAAACGAGGTCAGCCCTGGCGAGGGCGTAGGTGTCCATGGCCGCGGTGTAGGTCGTGGGCTCGTCAGAGCAGAGAATCAGCTTCTTGGCGTAGGCCTTGATGGTGTTCAGGGCCGGGTCCAGGAAGTCCCCCGCCCAGTTCTTGGTAGCCATGTTTCACTCCTTGGCTCGTCACCCGTCACTGAACGGTGAGGGTCGCGCCGGTGAGGGTGAAGGGCTCGCCTGCGGTGACCGAGGTCCTGGAGAGGTTCATGTCTGCGCCCGACATCCCCACGGTGAAGTAGGTCCTGACGGAGTTGGGATCTGCGCCGAGCACGCGGCCGTTGTCGTAGAGGACGCCGTAGCCGATGGTGCCTGTGGCGAGGATGGCGTTGGTCTTCCAGTTCTGGCCGGCCTTGATGGAGAGGGCGCCGTTCACTGGACCGTCGAATCGGAGGCCTGCGCCGTCCTGGACTCCCGGGGTGAAGGCCCCGCCGTCGTTGGTGATCTCGGCGAGCAGTGTCCCGGTTTCGGCCAGGTCGGCGGAAGCGGGGCGGCTGCCCGAGTAGAGGCGGATGACGCCGTAGTCGAAAATGGTCTTGACGGCTGCGGCGCGGGCGTTCTTGTATCCGGTGGAGCGTAGTTCTGCCATGGGGGTGTTCCTTTCTTTGGGCGAAAAAAACCCCCGGTTGGCCGATCCAACCGGGGGCAGGTTTGCAGTGACAGGGTGGTGCGCTGGTGTCTAGGCCGAGGCCTCGACGTGTTCTTCGGGCTCGGGGTACGCAACCGGTTGTGGGAGCTTGAACTGCCGGGGAGGGTTTACCTTGAGGCCGTAGCGCGCCCAACGGAGGACGAAGCCGAGGTATCCCCAAATCCTGTCCTTGATCTTGTCGGTTGCGATGCGCTTTCCGATCTCCATGTTGAAGTTTGCAGGGTCGACGCTGGCTGACCAATCGCGCTGCGCGTACCCGGTGAGGGTGGGAGCCTCGACCATGGTGGTCTTTTCGTCGTACTTCCAGGCGTAGACGGGACCGAGGAAGCGATCGACCATGTCTTGGGTGATCATGGACGGGTCGTTGTCAATGCCCATGGGGAAATAGGAAAACTCGAAAGTTTCCTTGGGGCTCCAGGACGTGTAGCCGTCGGGGTAGCGGACCGCATAGCCCTCCTCGCCGGCCTTGCTCTGAGGCCAGGCCTCGACGATCTTGACGCCGATGTAGTGCCTACTTTGACCGTTCACAGCTCCCTCCCTGTTATGGTTCGATGGTAAAAATCACTTTGTCCTCGGTGACGAGACAGGCGCCGGTGTGGCCGGCGAAGTCGCGCCAGTCGATGTCCCGCTGCCCGAATTCGAGCAGCTGGCCGCCAGGTCCTCCCCAGCATGGCCCTCGATGCGAGAGCCAGAACCAGCCGTCTCCCTGGATGCCTTCGGCCGAAAGCCGGGAGCCGGCGATCATCTCGTGAGAAGCTGAATAGTCCTTGACGCCGTAAGGCAGGCGTCGCGTGACCTGCCATTCGGAGGGCACGGTCCCTGAGAGGAACATAGTGCTTCGAGCGGTTCCGATCCAGGCTCCATCCGCAACGGCCTTGACCAGTGTGACGGGGTCCGTCATGTTGTGGTGGCCGTCGTCCAGGTTGAAGGCGTTGAAGGTGCCGGGCTCGCTGGTCCAGAGGACGGGTGCGATCGCGTCGGCGAGTATCATGTTGATACCGATCGAGGCGATATGGGTGGCGGGCGGGGGGTCGTAGGTTTCGCGGTCGGTGCGGTGCCCGATGGTTTCGCCCTTGACCCATGGCGCGCTGGAGCCGGAGGCCTCCGAGTAGACGCCTGTCTGCACCCCGTTTGAATAGTAGATCTGGCCATTCACCGAGTGAAAGGCCATGGGACGCCCCTTGCTGAGTCCCGAGCGGATCCCGGTGAGGGAGAAGTCGGAATTCACCCGGTAGAGGGCGGAGCTTCCGGCGTGCTCCTGGATGACGAGGCAATCGCCCTGGTTGCAGTGGAGACTGTGGAAGTGGCCGGCCTGGAGGAGGGAGAACCCCTGCCTCCTGGAGATGCGCCCGGTGTCGTCGATCACGACGTTCGAGCAGCTCGCCAGGGCCTGGACGCCGGACTCCGGGTCGTAATGGATGCGGGTGGGGTCCACTTTGGTTGAAAGCCCTGTCGATCCCGTGAAGAGCCTGTCCTTGCGTTTCCCTGCGGTGACGAGGAGGATGTCGTCGACGGCGAAGTCGGCGCCGGCCACGTTGGCAACGGTGGCCTGCCAGTACCGGCCGCGCTGAGCTCCGTCCAGGTTCTTCCAGAGGCCGTGCTGCAGGCCTGCGGCTGCGGGCGGGGGCAGGATGTACTGTGCTGCCGGGCCTTCGTCGGGGGAGAGGGAAAGGGTGAGGATGCCGCTCGTCTCGTAGCCGAAGTGTGCCCTGAGAAACCGCTTGACCCGGTGGTCGCCGAAGTCGGTGTTCTTGAGGGTGAAGTAGGCGTCGATTTCAGCGCCGTCGTCGGTGTCCCCGCCGAGGAGGAAAAGCCCGTCCTCGTTGGCTGCCAGGTGATTCTCGCCCACGCGCGCAAAGCTGTTGAAGTCGAACCTGTCGAACTGGGTGAAGGCGCGGTTGGCCAGGTTCATGGCGATACAGAAGCGTTCGGGTGCGCTCATGCAAACCCCCATTCATCCTGGATGTAGACGGGCTCGCCGTCCGGCTCGACGAACTGCATGAGCTCGGCGAGTGCCTGGTTGAACCTGCCTGAGTATTTCTGGACGTTGGGCTGATTGGCGTCGTCCTGCTCGATGAGCTTCCAAAGCTCCATGGCCGCGTAGTTGATGAGGAGGTCCTCGGCCAGGTGCTCAGGGATGCCGTCGGGGTGAACCTGGTCGTCCGGGCCTGGCGACTCGGGGTTCACCATGGGCCTGGGCCTGCGGTGGTAGAAGAGGGTCAGGGTGTCCGTAGCGGGGACGATGGGCTGATAGTAGAGCCTGGTTCCGCGGATCGCGGCGGCGTCGACGCTGGCACCCCTGCCGGTTGCGAGCGGGTACCGGCGCTTGTAGTCGATCCAGGACCTGTGGATCTTCACCGGGCTCTTGGCGTTCCCGCTCTCGATGGCGTGCAGCTCGCGGTGGTAGTCCGCCGGAAGATCCACATACGGGAGGTCGGGGTCGGTCGTGACTTCGCCGTCCGTTGCGAGGTCCGGCAGGATGACCATTCCGGCGATTCGCCCCTGGGCGCGGTTGAGATACCGGAGGATGGTGGCGTCCGAGTAGGACGCGCCGAGCACGCATTCACGCACTTCGACGATCAGCTCGTTGGAGGTCGGCACGACGGAAATCCTTATAATGTCATGGTGAGATGGTGACGGACAATGTGTGAGATCGGCTTGAAAGATGCGAGAGCGCCTATCTCACACATTATTTTTCATGGTGAAGGGGGTGGGGATTGCTCCCCTCCCCCGGATGACTCACCCGCGATTAAACGGGGACGGTCATGTTGGTGTGGCGGCAGTGCGCCTTGCGGTTGGAGCAGACCAGCTGGCCGATCCAACGGGTGTTGGCGACGAGCTTGTCCGGCTTGGCCTGGTTGAACACGGTCCAGACGGGCTTGGTGAAAGCGTAGTCCCGGTGGCTCTTGATCTTCAGGAACCGCAGGTTCAGGCCGTCGCAGGTCCCGGCACCCTGCTTGTCGTCGGCAACCACGGGAACACCCCCGAAGAGGATGTTCTCGAAGCCGGCGGAAGCGAGCTTGGTATCCTGGTAGCGCGCCTGCACCTGGAGGGTGGACTCGTAGCCGTCCTTCAGGACTTCGGTCGTGATGTAGAGGTTGGGCTTGTCCTCTTTGTTCTGCCCGACGGACGCGCCGCGGCGGATGGACTGCATGACCACAAAGGAGATGGCTTCCGCGGTGGTGATCACGTTGGGCGCCCAGTCAGGCATGTCGGCAGCCTGGATGGAGCCGTAAGGCGTGGTCGGGGTGTTCTCGAAGAGGTCCCCGAGGCCGAGCACGTCCTTGCCGTCGGCTGCCACGGTGTAGACGGTGGCGCCGAGGTCCTTGCGGATGGTCTTCTGGATGTTGCGGAGCTTGGAGAAGGCCAGGTCCACGAGGGCGGCCTTCCCGCTGTTTTGGACCTGGTCATCGAGGTCGATGCTGTTCCAGGCGACGGCGCCGCCCCAACGGAAGCGGGCTGCGTTCAAGATCGTCTTCTTGGTGTCGTCGATCTCGGTGTCGGCGCCGTAGGTGCTCGAGTTGGAACCGGCATACTCGAGGAACACGCGGATCGCCTTCCCGCCGTCCACCAGCTCGCCGGCCGTGACGAAGTTCTCCTCCATCATCTTGCCCGCCATGAGGTAGTAGAGCAGGATGTTGTCGGAAAAATAGATGTCGTTGACTTGCTTTTCCCAGTAGTCGTCGGTGACGGCCTGGAGTTCTGTAAGATCGAGAGCCATGGTGTTTGCTTCCTTCTGAAATGAAGAAGGGCAAACGGTTTAGTGTTTGCCCTTACTGTCCGAGTCTTGCCAGCATGCTCGCCCGCATTTCCGAGTCGGAGAGGGGCTTGCCGCTGTTGCCTGTTTTCCGGATGTCCGCGCCGGGTTTGGCGAGGACCTTTCGTGCTGCTTCAGAGCCTTCCGCGAGCTTGGTGACATCGCTTCTGCCTTGCTGATAGCCCGCCTTCGTGGCCTCCTCGATCTGCTCCTGGAGGTGCTGGATCTTGACGGCCTGGTAGGCTGCGATGTCGTCGGGGTACAGCCAGGGGTTTTGCTGCCTGATCTGCTGTAGTCGGGGTTTTCCTGGAGAAACTTGTCCTGGTAGGTCTGGATGGTCTTTTGGTGCTCCTGCTGCTGGATGGACTCCCGCTGCATCTGGAGCGCCTTTTGGGCGGTAATCTCCGAGGTTAGCTTGAGAGCTTGCGCGATGTCGATGTCGCCGTCCTCGACCTGTTGGGAGATTTCGGCCAGGCGGTCATCAAAGGAGGGCTCTTTGGTTTCCTGCTTCCCCTGCGATCCTTTGCCGTCCTCTCCAAACTGCTGATGGACAAGTTCCAGCTGCTTGGTGAGCAGCTCGTTCTGCTTGCGGAGGTCCCCCACGTCGGAGGATTGTCTCCCGGCCATGGATTCGAGCTCCTTGTAGCCTCGCTCGAGGTCCTCGTGGGTCTTGAACTTGCCGAGGATGAGCTGTTCGGCCTGGGCCTGCTCCTGGCTTTTTGCGCCCTGATCGGTAGCCTGATCTTGTCCTTGGTCGATCACTTCCTCTTCGGGGATCATTGCGCCTGCGGGCATAATTTCGGGTACTGGTTGCATGGTGTGCTTTTCCTTCTGCTGTGAGGTCACGCCTTGCGGCGCGATTGTCTCGGGTTGGCTTTGCGCGCGTCATCGCGCGGGACGTAGGACACTGGATGTCCTACGTGTAAGTCAGACGGCCTTCTGGAGCTCGGCCTCGAAAGGCGTGATCACGAACTCCTCGTTCTGCTCGATCTTGATCCCCGGGACCGCTTTGACGGCTTCGGGCTCAACGAGGATGGCCTCCTTGTTCACCTCTTCCTTGGTCCGGATGAAGCGGTCCAGGCCGAGCTTCTTGAAGGCTGCGAGGATGTTCTCGATTCCCTTGAGCACGACCTTGGGCGGGTTCATGCGCCACGCGACGGTGCCGCTGCCGAGGGTTGCGGTCTTCGTCTTGCCGTCGTCCGTCAGCTCCTTGCGGTGAGCTTCGCACCAGATCTGGACGCCCTGGGAGAGCAGCTTGATGGCCTCGATGTGGGGCGCTGCGGCTTCCTCGTAGCGTTGCTTGATGACGGCCAGCTCGTCGTTCATGGCGACTTCGAGCCGTTCCCTGTCCCTCTGCCGGATGCCGATCTCTGCGATGGCGTGGACGACCTGGTCGCGGGTCTGCGGGACGGGGAACTCGGGGGACTGTTGCTTGACGCGGGTTTTCTTGGCTTTTACTGGTGCCACGATATCTCCTTGTGGTGAGGGCAGGTGTCGCAGCGGTCGCGCAAGATGCGCTTTTCAGCCCGGTCGCAGTGACAGGTGCCATAGGGGGCTGTGGGGAAGGACTCCCACCAGTGGTCACAGTTTCCGCATTTCCGGTCTTTCACGGTTCTAATCCCGTTTGCAGGCGGTTTCAGGTTCGGGGACATTGCCGCACGGCGTTTTTCCGCATTTGGGGCAGATAGCTTTTTCGACGGCGTCCGGATCGTAGGTGTAGGCGTGGTGGACCTTGCAGTCTTTGCAGGTGCAGAGGTAGGCGATGATGGCCATGGTGAGTCTCCTCCGAAGTAGATCGTATTCATGATCCCCCTAAACCGGCTGTATGTGCGGGTTGGCCTTCATGAAGCGGTTGTAGTCGTCTCGGTCGATGATGGGTTTCTGGAGCTTGGCGCGGATCGCGTCGGAGTCCTGGAGGGTTTCCCGGACGTTGCCGTTGAGCCAGACGGGCTCGACTCTCCAGATACCGCCATGCCCGAGCGTAATGATGCTCTTCTTCACCCCACCGCAACCACACGGGATGGTGTCTGGCTTTTCGGCTAGCTTGAAAAACTCTTCTCCGATGTGCCCGCACCTGTCGCAGGCGTAGTCGTAGGACGGCATTCGTGACTCCTACATGAGGGGTGGCAACTGTCCCTGCTGCGCCCTGGGGGTGCCCGGCTGTGGGGACTGGGGCGCTGCGGGGGTGTTGGGCTGGCCTTTGGATGGCGGGTTCTGTGGCCTGTTTCCGGGCCCGCCCTGCTGCTGAGACAAGAACTGCTGCAGGAAGATGGCGTCCTCCTCGGGGAGTCCGGCCTGCACCAGGAGCTGGATGGCCTGGTTGAGCTGGCCCTCGGCGGTCCTCTCGAGGATCTCCTTCCAGCCGGGGAAGTTCACGTTCTCGAGGAGGGCCTGGCGGTCGATGACGCCCATGTTGTAAAGCTCTTTGGCGTCCTGCATGACCTGGAGGCTGGTCTTGGTGATGGTGGAACCGGATTCAACCAGGTAGTTGAAGCGGCGCCCGACGTAGTCCGTGCCACGGAAAAGGCGGGCGTCGTCGTCGATCTTGATGGTTTCCTCCCTCCATCCGAAATTCTGGTGGTAGCTGATGGCCCACCTGCCCCGCTCCCTGACCATGTAGTCCATGGCGCGGATCTTCTGGCGCATGAGGACGGCGTTGCGCTCCTGGAGGGTGATGATGGCGCTGGCTGCTTGGACGTTCCTGGGGGTTTCCCCGCGGTCCACGTCCTGGATGGCGAATACCCGGTCGAAGAAGCCGAGGTAGAGATCGACGACGCGGAAGAAGTCGGGGGGTAGGCTCGGGACCTGCAGGAACCGGATGGCCTGGCTCGCCATGGAGCTTGCCGGTTTCAGGACCAGGCCGGCCTTGTTGCTCACCTTGGCCTCGGTGACACCGCAATCCTTGGGGAGGATGAGGGGCGGCATGCAGCAGAGATTGATGTAGGAGGCGATTCGGGAGAGGACCTCGTTGATCTTCTGCTGGAGGTCGCCCACCTGCTCGGCGGCCGAGAAGCCCCATACGCTGGTCGTGTCCTCGTAGCTGCAGGCCTTGCCGAAGGGGTACTTGTCCCATGCGTAGGTCTTCTCTGCCAGGTCGCGGGGGATCGCGGGGTTGATGTTGGGGTTCGGCGTATCGTCCAGGACCATGCGGCCGCGGTTGGTGAGGGTGATCTTGCGGATGCCGCCGGGGTACTTGAGCTGCTCGGACTCCTCCATGATGGGCTCGCCGCTCACCGGGTCGGTCCCCGTCTGGATCTGGACGGCCTCTTTGGTCATGTCGCGGAGCCAGACCTCAATCACGAGCGCCCTGGGCTCGAGGACGCCCCGGGTGGAAACGGATGTCTGGAGCCTGCCGGCGTAATCGGTGGCGGTCTGCCCGTAGCGGATGGAGGCGGGGATCGGCGCATTCTCCTCGCGGTCCTGGCCGAAGAGTGTGTACGTGTCCTCTGCAATGACGCCTTCGACTCCGAACATGGCTTCCACCTCGGTGATGTCCATGGGGTAGGCGTCGCACATATAGGGCATGTCCTGGATGTCGCTGTAGTAGCCTGGGGCCGGGAACCAGCTGAAGGGGTCCTTCACGATCACGTCGAGCTGGTTCTCGTCGATGTTGGGGACATACTTTTCGATGGTCGGGCCGTAGATCTCCATTTGCGTGGCGGATTTGGTAAGCAGGGTGCCCTGCTCGGATTCGTTCCACCAGTTGCGGATGCGCTGCGAGAGCAAGGTGTCGGCGTCGTCCTCGACTCCATCGATCGAGCGACATTCGGCGACCGGGTCGCGGGCGGTGAGGTTGGCCACGGTGCGCTGGATGTTGGCGAAAAGCAGGTTGACGACGAGTTTGTTCTTGTCGTTCCGGGTCGGGCGTTTTCCCTTGTTCCAGTGGTCGCCGCGGTAGAGCCTGTGGTTCTCGTACCAGCGATCGGTGAGGCCGAGGCGCTCTTTCTCGTTGTAGGCGGCCTCGAAGAGCGAGTAGGCGAAGAGGCCTACGTCGTCATGGCCTTCTGGCGGGGTATGGGTGAGTGACCATTCGTTGCTGTACTTTGGCATCTGGCGGGGCTCCGGAAAACAAAAACCCCGGTCAGTGCCTGCCCCCGCGATGTTTAAGCGTGGGATGGCTCCTGCCGGGGTTTGGGTTTGGGCGCTTGGTACGACGTTTACGACGTTTACGACATTACTTGGCCTTCTTGGGCTTTGGGAGCTTCGGCTTGTCGAGCATGGGCATGGGAAGCCGTGGTTGTGGCTCAGCGGTTGGCGTCAACTTGGTTTGTGACTCATGAGGTGGCGGTTGGCGATCCACAAGGAGCACCTTCCCTGACAGGTCGGGCAGCGGGGCCATGCAGTTGGGGCACTGGAGGGCATCCCGGGTGCTCACGGTGTCATGGGGAAAGCTGGTCCATCCCCAGGATCGGTAGGGCTCTTTGAGCCGCAGCATGGCGCCGTTGGTGATGACGTCGGGGTCGAAGGTCTTGATCCTTGGGTCGGGGATGCACTTGTCCTCGAGGAGGATGATCCCGTCGGCGTCGTTGGTTTCGACATAGATCCCGCCGCAGGCGCGGCACTTCACGTCAATGGGCATGTGACCTCACTTTGCCTCGATTCTAAGGGCATCGGGCGAGCATTCCGCATGCTCGAGAAGGAACGCGGGGAGGAATCCGAAGAGCTTCCACTCCGCGCCCTTGTGCTTGGCGACTTTGACCGTCTGGTCGCACTGGGCGCAGGTTATCCAGAGGTATTGGCAGCTGGTGATGTAGTTGGGCCGATTGGGCATGGCTTGGCTCCGAATATGAGGTCTTTGATGTGCCGTATGATGTCGTCTATCTGCTCGATGCGCTCTATGTCCTGGGTGGAGGAGAGCACCTGGGGCGGGTCATCGAGGCGGAAGCGAAGATCGCCGGTAAACATCAAATCGTACAGGGAGGGCATATCCACGTCGGTCCTGGCGATGATGAGGCGGTTGACCTGGCGGGCCATGATCTCCTGCTTCATCTGGATGAAGGGCGCGGTCAGGTAGCGGAGCTCATCCAGCTTGTCCCGATACTCCCGGCGGATCTGCTCGGGAGATTGGGGTCGAGGCAGCATGCCGTGCGTGGTTTTCTGGTTCATGAGCGTGCGTCCTCGGCGTTCATTTGTTCACGCAATTTCGCGTTCTGCAGCATGATCACGGAGTCCACGGTTGGCTCTTCGGCTGGCTCAGCACCTGGGGGCGGAGCCGACGGGTCGAACCTGGGCCATGGCCTCCCTCTGTGGTCTGGCTCGAAGTCGTCCTCGATGGAGGCAATGTCTGCATCGGGCTTGTGGGTGCCGAACAGCGGGGCCTCGCGCTTGGTGCGGTAGACTAGGAGGCCGCCCAGAGCGACTCCTGCGAGGGTGCAGAAGGCGCCGAAGGCGACCTGGAACGCTGCGAAGAGGCAGAGCGCGGCCTCGGAATGAGCCGAAATGAAGCTGCTAAGCATCGGGAGTCATCCTTGCGAAGTCTGTCCCGTTCCCGTAGACGATGGCGGTCTTGGTGCTTGCGATGGTAACGCCCGTGCCTTCGGGCGCCTTG
>CAZEOY010000004.1:0-19539 GCA_964513835.1 uncultured Syntrophobacteraceae bacterium | reverse complement strand
GGCAGCGCTGACCGCGAACGCAAGGAGGGTCATGCGCTCAGTGCCGATGCCCAGAAGAGCAGCAGCTTTCTTGTTGATGGCGCAGGCCTCCATGGCCTTACCCGTCAGTGTTTTTCGATAGAAAAACTGCAGCCAGGCCACCACAAGAAGGACGATCGCCAATATCCAGACGCTCTGGGGAAGAAGCACGGCCCCCCCAATCTCGATGGGAGCGTGCTTCGAGAAGGTTCCCACGCTGTGAGCGTCCTTACCCCAAATCATCATGCCGACCCCTCGAAACAGAATCGAGGCCCCTACGGTGATGATGACCAGAACAATAGGGTGGGGTTTACGTACGCTGCCAATGGCCAGGCGCTCCAGGAGGATGCCGACGGCCGCGACCCCGACGACGGATCCGGTGAACGCTACACCCAAAGGCAGCTCAAACCCCTTCCAGAGTGATACGAGACTCAAGGCTCCCAGCATCACGAACTCACCCTGGGCGAAATTGATCAGCCCGGTGGCGTTGTAGAGCATGGTGAACCCCAGAGCGATCACGGCATAGATGGCGCCACTGGTCAAGCCCGAAAAGAGGTATTGAAGCAGTTCCTGCATGTTCCAGATCTGTCAAATCAAAGGAGCGGTCCATGTTGAAAGTGGGGACTCGGCATCGACCAAAGGCTTCCTCCTCATCCCCATACTTGATTCTGCCCAAGGAAAGGACGGCATCCCCGGCACGTCCCCCCGGATGGCATCCCGCCGGCAACCCTCAGGGAGCCAGCAGCTTCCACTTGCCATCCTTGATTTCAACCATCACAAAGGCATCCTGTCCCAATCCGTTGTGGTCGGTGGCGGAAAAATTGAAGATCCCGCTGATTCCGACATGCCCCGAAATCTTCTCCAGTGCCGCCCGGATCTTCTCCCTGTCGCCCCCTGAGCCCTTGAGGGCCTTTGCCAGAAGGTGCATGGCGTCGTAGGCGTAGCCTCCAAAACCTGAAACGGGCATCTTGAATTGCTTCTCGAACTCCTGGATGTAGCTTTTCAGAACGGGTTTCTGGGGATCCGAATCCGGCAGCTGGTCAGCCACAAGGATCTTACCCGTGGGCAGGAGGATTCCTTCCGCCGCATCCTGGGCCAGCTCAATGAATTTGGGCGAAGCAACCCCATGGCTCTGGTACAAAGGGATCTTGATAGCCAACTGCTGAGCATTTCGGGCCACCACGGCCGGTCCGGGATTCGTCCCCCAGCAAATGATCGCGTCCGGTTGGGCGGATCGGATCTTTGTCAACTGAGCCGTCATGTCGGTATCTTTTCCGCCGAAGGACTCCGCCTGGACCACTTCGATCCCGAACTGGGCGGCCTGGCTGGTCAGCTGCTTCTTGCCGCTCTCGCCGAAGCTGTTCTCGACGGTCAGAATGCCGACCTTCTTGATGTTCTTATTCTTCATATGGCCGTAAATGGTCGCGACCGCCAGGACGTCATTCTGTGCGGTTTTGAACACATAGGGCTTTACGGGCTCGGTGATCTCGATTCCGGCAGCGCAGCTGATGAGAGGAACCTTGTTGCTCTCCGCCAGTGGAACCAGGGGAAGCGTCGTCTGGGTCAGGCTGGGTCCAATGATGGCCAGCACCTTTTCGTTGCTGATCAGCTCGTTGGCTCCCAAAACCGCCTTGTCCGGAATCCCTTCCGTGTCTCGGATCACCGCTTCCAGCTTGCGACCGTCTATGCCTCCCTTGGCATTGATTTCGTCAATGGCCATCTGAAGACTCTTCTTCTCCGGATCTCCCAGGAAAGACGTGGGGCCGGTCACCGAAAAGAGCCCTCCAATCTTGTAAGTCTCTTCGGCAAGACAGCTGGGCAACGAGAAGCTCATGACGGCCGCGAGCTGCACCATCACCAGGGCCAAAACCTTCATTCTGCAATTCATACTTTTCCCCCTTCCTGGTCAGTGGAAGCCGCCATCGAGAAAACCCGACCCAATCAAAACGATTTCTCACTCTCGCCCCAAGGTAGACGACCGCATGGAGCGAGAGCTCAACGAAGCTCGGGGGATGATGGATCTTTCTGCACGGGGATGAGAAACCGCTTGCTCAGATCGGGGCTCCATGCCGACTCCCGGCAACGCCCTCCTGGGGCTCTCCTACACACGAGGCCAACTGCAGGTGCAACGATCACATCGCATAAAGCCTGTCACCCTCGATGACCGTCACCCCGTTGGCCTGCAGAACCTTCACCGCCTCATCCAGGTTGTCGAACCTGAAGATGATCACCGCGTTGCTTCCGCTCTGCTGCACAAAGGCGTACATATACTCCACATTCACATTGGCTCGGTTGAGGATGTCCAGAATCCTGTGCAATCCACCCGGACGGTCCTCCACCTCCACGGCGACCACATCGGTCTTGCCGACGGTGAACCCCTGTTGCTTCAGAGCCTCTTTGGCACGTGCGTTATCGTTGACAATCAGGCGCAGGATGCCAAAATCCGACGTATCCGCCAGGGAGAGGGCTCTGATATTGATGCCTGCATCGGAGAGAATCCTGGCCACTTCGGCCAGGCGCCCCGCCTTGTTCTCAAGAAAAACCGAAATCTGTTCGACCCGCATGTCCTCCTCCTGTCCGTCATGAACTAAATCTTGCGGTTGTCGATAACCCTCTGGGCCTTCCCCTCGCTCCGGGCAATGGTTTTGGGCTCAACCAATTTCGTCTTTACGGAGACACCGAGGTATTCCTTGATGTTCTTAGAGATTTTCTTTTCAAGGCTTTGGAGCACCCGCACCTCATCCGAAAAGGCGTGCTCGCCCACCTCAACCAAAACCGTGAGCATATCCAGGTTGCCCTCGCGGTCGACGATGAGCTGATAGTGAGGCTCCACCTCCTCGATTTCCATCAGGACACTCTCGATCTGCGACGGGAACACGTTGACTCCGCGAATGATCAGCATGTCATCAGTGCGTCCGCTCACCCGATTCATCCGGATATGCGTCCGTCCGCAGACACAGGGCTCCGGATTGAGTGAAGTGATGTCGCGAGTGCGATAACGAATTACCGGGAATGCTTCCTTGGTGAGCGATGTGAAAACGAGCTCTCCCGTCGAACCTGGAGGCAGCACCTCTCCCGTTTCGGGGTTGATGATTTCCGGGATGAAATGGTCTTCGAAAACGTGGAGTCCCCTTTTGGCCTCGATGCACTCGATGGAGACCCCGGGCCCCATGACTTCGCTGAGGCCGTAAATGTCAATGGCGTCCAAGTGCAGCTTTTGTTCGATTTCAAGGCGCATCTGCTCTGACCAGGGCTCGGCACCGAAAACCCCCGCTTTGAACCGCAGCTTCTGGAAGTCAACTCCCATTTCGGCTGCAACTTCAGCCAGATGCAGGGCGTATGAGGGTGTGCAGGTGAGAAGGGTCGGCCCGAAGTCCGCCATGATCATGATCTGTCGCTTGGTGTTGCCGCCCGAGATGGGAATGACTGACGCTCCCAATCGTTCGGCCCCGTAATGAACGCCGAGACCACCCGTGAAAAGGCCGTATCCATAGGCGTTGTGGATGATGTCTCCGCGCGTGGCGCCGCCCGCAGCCAGAGCCCGCGCCATGAGCTCGGACCAGGTGGCAATGTCCCGTGAGGTGTAGCCGACAACTGTGGGCTTCCCCGTTGTGCCCGATGAAGCATGGATGCGCACCACATTGTCCATGGGAACCGCGAACATCCCGAAAGGATAGTTGTCTCGAAGGTCCTGTTTGGTTGTGAATGGAACGCGGGCCAGATCATCCAGGCTCCTGATAGCCGAGGGTGCCAGGCCGACCTCGTCAAACTTCCTTCGATAGAAGGGCACTGTAGCATAGACTCGTTCAACAACAGCCTGCAGGCGCCGCAATTGTATGGCTTCCAGCGCCTCCCGAGGAAGTGTCTCGAACTCGACATTGAACATCATGACCCGCAAAACCTCCCGATTCAAAAGCTGCTTCTGAGCAAAAAAAAAAGCTGTGGGCGGAATCCACAGCCTCGAAATTACACCATGGGCTCCACTCATTCAGCCCCCCCATGGTTCAGTGCGCTTGCGCCTCAGCTGATTCAACATCCCATGAGCGGGCCTCGAAAGAAGCAACCCGCCGAAAAGCGAAAGCCGCTGAAATATAAGAAACTATTCACTAATGGATCCTCACAAATGAATTAGGTCAGGTGTCCGCTCAATAGCTAAATCTTGGAGCGGTGTCAAGGGATTTGTCTTGACAGGAAACGGCTTCAAACTTCTGCCGGCCGGCTGATGTCAAGATCCTTGGGACGCTGCGACCCTAAGGCTGGCCAGTTGATCCTCCAAAAGCTGATCCGTCGGATAATCACCGCTGGCCTTGATGGAAAGCTCAAGGTGCTCCATGGCCTTGGGATACTCTTTCTTGTTGCCGTAGAGGCTTGCCAGGTACCAGTTCAGCTCCCTTTCGGAAACCAGGGACGGTCCACCCTTCATGGCATTCCACTGGGCTATCGCCTGATCAATTCTGCCCAAAGCCTGCAACGTGACCGCCGCCTGGTAATGGGCCATGTTCCTCAAGACAGGATCCGAGGTTCCATCCAGAACCTTCTGATTCTGGGGCAGAGCATCCTCGTGGCGCCGTATTCGGTAGAGGACTCGAGCCAGATCCAGTCGTGCCAGCAACGCCGCCTCCCTTCCATCATGCTCCCGGATGAAATTCTCAAGGTCGGGGATCAGTCTTTCCATGCTCTGTTCGTCAGCGGTGCTGAAGTCCTTGGGCCACTGCCGCATCAACTGAGCATAACTGGCTTGAGCCCGCGATTCCTGGCCCTTCAGATAGCTTTGCACTCCAAGCGCCAGCAAAAAGATGACGAAAATGCCGGCGGCCAACCCGCCGATCAGATTCCGATTCTCCTCGATCCACTCACGGAGCCGACCGGACAAGCCCTGTTCTGCCTGCACTGGCTGAAGCGATTGCTTAGCCGTCTTAACTCTGGGAGGTGCCAATGCTTTCACTCCTGCGACGAAAAGTCTCGAGTTTCAGGTTTCAAGTCTCAAGTTAAAGCAGCACCGTTGCGGGCCTTTTCAAGGTTTAGAATGGCCCAAAGGGGCATGAGAGACTGCTTTGTCATTACCGGCAGCCCGGTTTAGAGAATACGGGGTGGCAAGCACCCTTCCCCTGTCAGTCTCGGGCAATCCCAGGGTCTTGAACGCGGGCACTCTGCCCGTACCGCTCGATCACTCTCTCCACGATGGAAGTGGTCGAACGCTGAGGCGTCAAGGGAATCCTCGCGACCCGCCCCCCTCTCTTCTTGACCACGTCAGCCCCTACGATCTGATCTTCGGGCCAATCGGCCCCTTTCACCAGGATGTCGGGCTGGATCATCTCGATCAATGGCAGGGGATCCGGAGTGTCGAAGATGACGGCGAAATCCACGCAATGGAGCCCTGCCAACAGCTCACTCCTCTCGTCTTCTCCCTGGATGGGGCGCAGGGGCCCCTTGATCCTTCGTACGGACGAGTCGCTGTTGACACCCACGATGAGCACATCGCCCAGCGCGCGAGCATCCTCCAGATAACGAAGATGACCCAGATGCAGCAGATCGAAGCAGCCATTTGTGAATACCACCCGCACCCTTTGTCCGTCGCGAAGCAGGCGGCATATTGCAGCCACCTCCGCCGCCGATTTGATTTTGTCCCGGGCTCTCATTGAATGTAGCTGGAGCTGCCCGTGTCGGCCGGCGCACCGAGTATCTCAGTTTCCAGTCTCAGAAGCTCCTGGTCGCTCATGTGCGGGTGGAGCTCAATGGCCTCCGCATCGAGCGCATCGATCAATCCCTCACGGTACATTCGCACCCAGAAAAGCAGGCTCTCGCGGTTGGGGCCCTTGACGAGTATGAACCCGGGATCCTCTACAAACAGGTCGCCCTTGAATATGCTTCTGAGCCATTGAAGCGCCGCTCGACCGGTGCCCTTTCTTGTGGGGCCGAGCACTTCGAGGTGATAAAGGGTAATCTGCTTTGTTCCTTCACCGGACAGAGAAATGCTGATTTCGCCTTTGCAGCAATCCTCCTTTTCAAACGCCACTATTTCCATGGGGCCGAAGCCCTTGAGGATCGTCAACAACTCTTTGACAGAAAGGCTACCGTAGGCAGCTCTCCACACGGCTCCTTTCCATTCGATTTCTGCCACTTACTCCATCTCCATTCTCTCTCGTCATTTTTGGGGAAGGCTTTTTGACTTTTTTGGTACAAGCGATCTTCTTCCTGGCTTCCCCGATCGCACAATGCAAATCTCGCTCCCAAAATGGACTCGGCGAAAGGATATCTGGTTCCCCGTCTCTCAGTCGAATGCGGAAGGAGCTCAAAGGTGGTCTCTTCTGAGAGCAGTCCCTGCTCTCGAACAGGATCACTCAGTACCGTTGACCTTTTCCAAGAACGATCGGATAAATGCCCATCGAATCCAGGTCCGGGCACAATTCATAAACCTTTGCCTTTACGCCTTCTCGAGTGACTGTTTTCTCCATTTGAGATATCCAAAATGGGGCAGGAGGTTGAATGCCACAGAGAATACCGATTGTCTCAGTCAAACGTAAGGTGAAGGGAGTCAACCATCCACAGGAAAGCGCGGAAGAAGATTGTATCGTTTAGCCATTGTCTGGCGTATGGCCTCAAAAAGAGCCACACCGACTGTCGTCGCCAGGTTGAGACTTCGGACTCTGGATCGATCTATGGGGATCTTGACCACGGCCTCTCCGGCTTCATTCAATAGCGATGATGGCAAACCGTTCGTTTCAGATCCGAAAACAAGGCAGTCGCCCGGCTCAAAATGAAAATCGAAAAGGGATCTGCGGGCATGCGTCGAAAAAAAAACGCATCGACCAGGTGGCAGCATCTTGCGAAGGCTCTCCAAATCGCTGTGAACCCTCATGGTGACCGAAGGCCAGTAATCCAGCCCCGCCCGCTTCAGATGACGATCGGTCAGTCTAAACCCCAGAGGCTCGACGAGGTGAAGCGGGGTGTGGGTTGCTGCGCACGTTCTGGCGATGTTTCCTGTATTCTGGGGAATCTCCGGCTGGTAAAGAACCACCTGAAACGATGATCCATCCGCCATCCATGGCGAATGTGGAGATTCTTCATGAGTTGAACCGGCGCCCATCTCATTGCTGGGTGCGCACGGCCCGGACGTAATGATTGGCATAATTCTCTTCGACGATGTACACATCACCGTAATAGAAATCGACATAACAGGCCTTGTGGTGGCCCGCTTCCGTTGAACTCCAGCAATTCCTCTGGCTGCTGAAAAGGGGATCAATGTAGAGTCCGCTGTTGCGGTCCTCCTCGGGAAGAATGAGCGTGGCGAGTTCCTCCTTGGTGGGATATCGCCAATCGTCAAAGCCCGCGAACTTGGATTCGTTCAACTGTTCAATATACCCGAAGCCATCCTTCCAGACCATAGGCTCTTCGGATGCTTTACGCTGCCACGCCAGACCGTTCTGACGATCCAAAACCACAAGTTGTCCTTTTACCACAAAACGATCTTCCATTGCACCTCCTTTGCCACAGGATGGCGAATTGCCGCAGTGTCAAAAGTCGAAACCCAGTTTGCACAGTGCACTTCACACCTCACAAGGTCTGGATATTTAGCATAGAATTTCCGAGAAACGAACATGAAAATGGAGACGGAGGAGCAAGGTTTGTGCAATGTTTCTCTAATCCACGAGGGAACCGTGCCCGGGGCAGCGAGCCATAGAATCTCAGCGGAAGCCATTCTAGTAATGCCATTGGGGGGTGTCACCCTGGTTGAGAGATCCTGTGCGGCGTGAAAGGAGGCACATTATCAATTGCACAACACCGAGACTGTCAGCGGTGCTTCGCGGTCTTGGTTCCTGTGCCGGGATGCAGAGCCTTCAGAACTCCGTTTCGACCATTCCCCGTGCCGAACAGTGGCCCGCTTCCGCGGCTCCGGGTTCCATTCTGCGAGGCTGTCCGAGAACCCGTCATTTGCATTTCGAACGGAGCGTCGCGGAGAGAGGAATCTCATCAACTCGCGGTGTTGCGATGAACGAGATTTCTCGCTGCCGCTCGAAATGACCGTTCTCGGACAGCCTCCTAGGTCAGGCGATGGCGAAACATCCACACAGCCACCGAGAGGGTAATCACAGCGATGAGGGTCAACGGCCAGAGATCGGGGAGGATGTCCTGGAGCGAAGCTCCCTCCAGAAAGACTCGGTGCACGATGGAGATTGCATATCGCAGCGGGTTGAGGAGTGTGATCATCTGCACTTCCCGAGGCATGTTGGAAATGGGGGTGCTCAGGCCCGAAAGCAGGGCGAAGGGCATGATGGTCAAAAAACTCCCCAGCAGGGCCTGCTGCATGGTGGCTGCCACCGAAGAGATCATCAACCCCACGCCTACCGCGGCAATCAGAAACACGAGCACTCCCAGGTACAGAGTCCAGAGCGAACCCTGAAAGGGGATGTTGAACCAGTAGAGGGCAACGCAAAGGACAAGGGTCGTCTGAATGAGACCGATGAGAATGCTGGGAATGCTTTTGCCGACCATGATCTCCGAGGGACGCAGAGGAGTGACCAGCAGCTGATCGAAGGTTCCCTGCTCTCGCTCGCGGGCCACCGACATGGCCGTGAGAATGACCATTTGAACCAGGGTGAGCATTCCAATGAGGCCAGGAATCATGAACCAGCGGGTTTCGATGTTCGGGTTGTACCAGGCCCTCGGGACCGCCTGCACGGGTGCCGATCTACCACCCTGGTTCTGCCGCCAGGCACCGTTGAACCTTTCCGCTATGGCTCCGACATAGCTCAGAGCGGTCCCGGCCGTGTTGGAGTTGCGTCCGTCGGCGATAACCTGAACATCTGCCGCGAGGCCCCCAAGGAGACGTTTCTCAAAATCCGGACCAATTTGAATCACAACGAGAACCCGTTTGCTGTCGATCAGGGAACTGATCTGGCTCTGATTGAGCAAAGTGGCTACACGTCTGAAAGTCCCCGACCCGTCCAACTCGCGCAGAAACTGCCTTGAAGCCCCGCTGTTGTCCTGATCATAGACGGCATAGTTCACGCTGTTCAGATCGTAGGTTGCAGCGTACCCGAAAATCAGAGTCTGCAGAAGTGGAGGGCCGAGCAGTGCGAAACGGCTCCTTGGATCCTTGAGGATGGCCAGGAGCTCTTTCCAGATGAGTGCCCTGATGCGGCGGTATGCATCCATGTCTCAATCCAATTTCTTTCTGGTTATTCTGAGGGTCAGGCCGAACAAGACCAGGGCCATGAGCAGCATGGCGGCTGAATCCGCTATGAGGATATTCCACACGTTGCCGGCCAGGAACAGGGTTTGGAGAGCGGATACATAATAGCGGGCCGGCAGGAGATGGCTCACGACCTGAACCGCCCTGGGTACGCTGGCGAGGTCGAACAGAAAGCCCGAGAGAAAGAGGGCCGGCAGGAAGGTGGCGATGAGAGCGATCTGAGCAGCGACAAACTGGCTTCGCGTGGCCGACGAGATGAGCAGTCCCAGTCCGAGTGCCACCATCAGGTAGAGGGCCGATACTCCCAGCAGGAGAATCAGTGAGCCTCTGAGGGGAACATCAAAGAGATACCGACCCGCTCCAGCGGTGAGCAGGAGCCCTCCCATACCGAGCAGGAAATAGGGGATGGTCTTCCCAATCAGGATTTCACCCGCCCGAATGGGGGTCACGAAGAGCGCCTCCAAGGTGCCGCGCTCCCATTCCCTCGCCATGACCAGTGCCGTGAGCAGGGCTCCCGTCAGGGTCATGATGAGCACCACCAGACCGGGAACCAGAAAATAGTGGCTGTCCACGGCTTCATTGAACCACATGCGGCTCTGGACTCGCACCGCTTCCTGGACTGCATCCTGCTGACCCTCTGACAAGCCGGAGGCCCACGCACCGAGGGCCCCCTGAACGTAACCCTCAATGATCCGCGCCCGATTGGCATCGACCCCATGGACGATTACCTGAACCTGCGCTCGGCCCGCAGCGAGCTCTCGAGCGAAGTCCTGCGAAATGTGGACGATGCCGTCCACCTTCCGTGCCCGCATGAGATCCTTCGCCTGCCTCATGGAGGTCACGATTGTTACCTTGAAGTACTCTGAGAGCATGAACGCCCCCGCGAGTCGGGAGGAGTCGGGGGACTGGTCTTCCAGAACGGCTGCCAGCGGAACCTGCTTTACATCCAGGGAAAGGGCGTACCCGAAGAGCAGGATGAGGAACACGGGCAGGACCAGTGCGATGGCGATGCTGCTGGGATCCCTGAGGATCTGGAGGATTTCTTTGTGGATGAGGGTGCGAATGCGGCGTGGACTCCTGCGCCACCATTCACTCTTCGTCCTTCGACAGCAAGGGCTTGACATAGCCGGTTCCTCAGGCCGCCTCATCTCCGGAGGCGAGGCGGTGCTCCTCCACGATGGCGATGAATGCGTCTTCGATCGTCGGTTCCCGATCCCGTGTGTCCCCGGATCGTTTCCGAATGTCCGCGGGAGTCCCTGTGGCCAGTATCCGCCCGTCGACCATGATAACCATGTGGTCGCAGTATTCGGCCTCCTCCATGAAGTGCGTGGTGACAATGATGGTGACCCCCTGGTCGGCCAATCCGCTGATCCTGTGCCAGAACTCGCGTCGGGCAAGGGGGTCGGCGCCGGATGTCGGCTCGTCCAGGAAAAGGATCTCGGGTTGATGCATCAGCGCGCATGCCATAGCAAGGCGCTGTTTGTAGCCGCCGGGAATCTGTCCGCTGGCCAGGCTGCTGAATCGCTCCAGGCCGAAATGGTGCAGCGCCCATTGAATGCGCTCTCTCTTTCGCGAGCCCAGGAGCCCGTAAGCACTCGCAAAGAATTCAAGATTCTCCATGACCGACAGGTGCCCGTAGAGAGAGAATCTCTGAGCCACATATCCAATCCGCTGTCTGGCCGATGCACGGGCGAATCGCAGATCCATCCCCGCGACGCTCAGGGTGCCGCTGCTCGCCGGCAGAAGACCGCAAAGCATGCGAAAGGTAGTGCTCTTGCCTGCTCCGTTGGGTCCCAGAAGGCCGAAAATCTGCCCTCGACGAACCTGAAAGGAGACGTCTCGGACTGCATAGAAATCCCCGAATCGCTTGACCAGGTCACGGACTTCCACGACCACGTCGTCGGGATCTCGCGAGCCCCGTTTGACCTGCGCCGCCCCTGGCCTCCCTTCTTCCCTTTCAGTCGTCCGGGCAACGGGCTTTGTGGAGCGGCGCACGAGAATCATGAACCCGTCCTCAAACCTTGCTTTCACCGGCTGGGGATGCATGCTCGACCAAGGAGATTCGAGGTCGGGCAAGTCCTTTTCTGTAATGAATCGCACGCGGTCGCCTTCGAGGGTCGCATCCACCACGCCCGCCTCACCGGCCAGGCGAGCCTGAAGCTGGCGGGGTTTGACCGAGGCGGGAGGTTCCACACGATAGGATCTTCCCTCGGCCACCTCGATGATCTCCGACGGGCGCCCTGTCGCCAGCACCTTTCCCTGCAGAAGGAGAACAGTCCGGTCGCATCGCTCCGCCTCGTCAAGGTAGGAGGTGCTGAGAAGCACCGTTAATTCTTGCTCCTTTACCAGACGGTAGACGATTTCCCAGAGCTCGCGCCTGGAGAGCGGATCTACGCCGACAGTGGGCTCATCGAGAAGAAGGAGCTCCGGAGTGCTCACGAGGGTGCAGGCCAGCCCGAGCTTTTGTTTCATCCCTCCGGAGAGGCGCCCGGCCAGACGATCCATGAAGCGTCCCAGCCCCGTCATCCGCATGAGCTGCGGATAGCGGTCAGCCCTTGTTTCGGTTGAGATCCCGTGGAGGTCGGCGTAGAGATCCAGGTTCTCCCGGACGGTCAGGTCTTCGTAAAGCCCGAATTTTTGGGGCATATAGCCGATCCGGGACTGCACGGCCTGAGGCTCTGCGACCACATCCAGGCCGAGGACCCGAAGAGAACCCGCTCGAGGCGTAAGGAGACCCGCCGCCAGACGAATGAAGGTTGTCTTTCCGGCGCCGTCCGGACCGACCAAACCGGTGACGATTCCACGGCCTATGGAAAGGGTTACATCCTGGAGCGCCCTGATCCGCTCTGCGGGGCCGCGCGAGAACTCCATTCCCAGCCCCTGGCATTGGAGCACCTGAGATTCCGGTGGCTGCCTCTCCATCAAGGTCGTCTCCGGCTGCCGGCGCTGCTGTCGCCACTTGCCGCCGACGCCTCATTCTGGTTCAGCGGAATCATGACCGTGGCAGGCATTCCCAATCGGAGCTCATCTGAGGGGTCTTTCACGAAAACCCGGACTTCATACACCAGCGAGGTCCGAAGCTCCGTTGTCTCCACGGACTTGGGAGTGAAGGCTGCAGAAGGAGAAATGAAGCCGATCCATCCTTCGTATCGGTGGTCCGGATAGCTGTCCGTCATGACGGCTGCCCTCATCCCGGGACGTATTTTGCCCAGGTCTGGTTCCGGCACATAAGCACGCACCCACTTTGGGTCGACGACAGCGATGGAAAAGACTGGCCGTTGAGGAGATGCCATGTCTCCAGGCTCCAGAAGCCTGTTCTGGACAACGCCGTCGGTGGGGGAGGTGAGTGTGGCGTTGTCCAGGTCCCGTTTGAGGAGGATCAGATTCGCCTCGTTGGCCCGGAGGACGGCCCGCGCTTCGGCGATGTCCTCCTCGCGGGGACCGAGGACCGCCAGCTCCAGCGCCTTCTCATTCACGTGCAGCTTTGCCCCCGCCACTTCGAACGCCGCCCGCGCGTTGTCCAGGTTCTGGTGGCTGGTGGCGCCCGCCAAGGCCGTTTCCTTGAGCCTTTCAAAGGTCCGGCGGGCATTCTCAAAATCCGTTTGAGCGGCCTGCACATTCGCCCGGGCCTGTTCAATCTCCTCAGGACGGGTGCCATTCTCCAACCGGCGAACCACCTGGCCCTGGCCTTCGAGGCGAGCCTGCGCCTGTGCCACGGCCGCTTCGAGTCGTTCCGCTTCGAGGTTCCCGAGGACCTGGCCTCGCTTCACGCGATCCCCTTCCTGAACGAACAGCGACTCGATGCGTTCGCTCCCATTGAACGCCAGGTTGACCTGCCGCAGATCAACATTTCCGTAAATCAAGAGATCGTTTCGCTTGATTTCCACAGGCCGGTTGAACCACCAGGTGAAAGCAGCCGCCCCAATGAGAGTGATGAACAAGACGAACGTCAGGCCCCTTTTCATGATTTCCATATCCTCCCACAAGGAGGATACCATCTGCGCAGAGGGAGTCAAAAGTCGAAAAAGACTAACGGCATCCAGGAGCAATTTGGTATGCTCCACCAAAGAGGGCACACTCCGGCATTGTGGCTGGCTCGCCCGATAACCTGTAGACCTTTGGCTGGTTGATTGAAAGCTTTTCAGGCCTTCAAGATTTGGAATGTGACAATGAAACTGCTTGTCGGTCTTGCGGTGTTTTTCATGATGGCGGGTTTCACCTTCTATCTGGCTGGAACTCAAAGAATCCATGCCCTGGTGACGGCGGTCCTGCTGACCTTTTCCCTCCTCTCGGGGTTTGTCATCGCCAATTACGACTGGCTGGAACGGATGCGTTTCGAGGTGCCGGGTCTCCAACTGTACCAGGCTCAGGTCACAATGATACGGGAAGAGGCGACCCAGGAATTGCGTGGCGAAGTTGAAAAACAGAAAAGGGAGCTTTCGGACCTGCTGGCCGAGCATGCGGATCTTACCTCTCGGCTGGAGGCTCAAAAGAAAAACATAGAAGCTGTTCTCGACTCCACTCGCTCTCTGGAAAATGAGCTGAAGGAGAAGGAGCAGGCCCTGAAGGACATGGTGGCACGCGCTGAACAGGCGAGGGACCACATGGTGGCGGTTCAAGGCCAGTCCTCTGAGCTTGCACTGATGCTCACCCGAATCATCTGGCTTCAGTTCCAGGCCGCCAACCAGCAGAATCCGGAGCGCGCCGAAGCCGCTGTCAGGCAGATCATGGACGGACTGGATGAAATTGTCGGTCTGGTGATCACCGATCCCCAGGCCAGGAGTGAGTTCGTTTCAGGAGTGATGGGCTCGCTGCCACCTCCCCAGCGCTGACTCCGGGATCACGTCCTCGGATCGTCCGATGGGGACTTCTGCCATTCGGCCTTGACGGTCGTTCCTTCCCCGACGGTGGACTCCAATGTGAAATGCCCCCCGGAGAGCTCCGTTCGCTCCCGCATGCTCGTGAGACCAAGGCCCCCTCGCAACGTTTCGTCCCAGGTGACGCCCTGCATTGCGAATCCGTCGCCATTGTCTTCTATCATGAGCACAGTTCTATCCCGGGAGCCACCCAGGGACAGGGTGACATACTCGGCCCGGCTATGCTTGGCGATGTTGTGGAAAGCCTCCTGAACCACCCGGAAAATGGTGATCTTGAGAGATTCCGGGATTTCATCTTCATCGATTTCGATCACCCGCTCGATGTGGATGCCCGGATGAAGCTGCTGGAATTCCCTGCAGAACCATTCAAGCGTGTTCAGGATTCCAAGGTCGTCCAGCATAGAGGGACGAAGATCCGACATGATCCGACGAGCCTCCTGGATGGTATTTTCAGTCACGGAGATGAGCTGCTGAATGGCTGTCATCAAGGGGGGGCCTTCATCGGTTCTGAGCAGAATCGACTGAAGAAACACAGCGATTCCCGTGAGTGAAGAGCCGATGCTGTCATGCAGCTCTGCCGCAATACGCTGCCGCTCCTCCTCCTGGGCGGTGAGCAGGCGGCCGGAAAGCTCGCGCAGCCGAGCTTCAGATTGTCGCAGTTCCATTTCGTTGCGCTTTTGATCGGTGATATCAATGCCGAGCTGCAGGATGAGAGGCGTGTCATCTGTATCGGTGAATGGATAGCTGTGCATTCGATAAGTGCGTCCGATCCCCGGCAGTGTCCACTCCCAGTTATGGGGCTGTTGCTCCAGGAACACCTCTTTCGACCGGCATTCGACGCAGGGTTCCGAGCGGTTTTGCAGAACACCGTAACAACGGCGTCCCGTTCCTTCTCCGAAAGTGTGCAGGAAGGAGCGGTTGGCGAACCGGATGACATAGTCGGCCGAGTGGAGGAAGACAAATACCGGAAGACTGTCCAATACTGAATAGAGTCTTGACCGTTCTGATGCGAGGGCCTGCTCCACACGTTTTCGCTCAGTAATGTCGCGGCCGACCGCCTGAAGCTCGACGATCTTCCCTTCTTCATCGAAGATGGCTCGGTCCGTCCATTGCTGCCAGCGGACTCCCGCGGGTGTCTTCACGGGATGTTCGATGGTGGAGACGGGGTTGTCTCGGGTCAGGCACGAAATGTGCCTCATGAGGCGTTCTTGCTCATGTGTGGGGACGTGGTGCCAGAACTTGTTGCCCAGGAGGAGCTCGGGCTCTTCCCCAAAATAGCGGCAGTAAGCGCCGTTGACAAAAGTGAGGGTCCCATCCGGTTTGAACCGTGAGATGAGCTCGGTTTGGTCTTCCACAATGGCCCGGTATCGCTCTTCGCTTTTGCGCAGAGCATCTTCCATGCCTTCACGCTCGGAAATGTCCACACCCAGACCCAGGAATGCGCACTCCGACCTCTTTGGCCTCGTCAGCGCTTTCCAGCGCCACCTGAACTGCCGCCAGGACCCATCTCGAGTGACGACGGGACCCACATAGTCCATGATTTCGGATGTGTCGCGAATCTGCTCGAAAACCCCCAGCGCACGTGCGCGTTCGGCCTCGGGTAGATAGGATTCAACCCAGTCGTTCCCCTCCAGCTCCCCAAGACTGTAGCCCGTCGCGTGCTCCAGGAAGCGGTTGGCGTGAATCACTCTCCCTGCCGGGTCCAGAATTAGGATAATGGCCTGAGCAGTCTCGATCAGGCTGCTCACCAGGTCCTTTTCGTTTCCAAGGATCTCCGTAAGGACCTCCGCATCGATCTCGGCGTATTTCCCGCTTCCACCCTGCTCCCGTGGTTCGGCTGATCCGGCTCTGGCGTCTGCGGCTGCCACCTCCTCCGTTTCACCATGCCGAATCTTTGTGACGCTGATGCGCTCCACTGCCCGTGTCCCAGCGAGGGCATGATAGCCCAGGGCTCCAAAGGTCACACCCGCCAGCACCGACAGGATGCAAGAGAACCATCCCTGTTCGCTGAACCACAGAGACCGTACCGCGACGAACAAAAGGCCCATGAGGAAGGCTGTAGCCAAAGGCAGAATCACGGGGTGGAGCACGGCAGCCCCATTCCGAGTTCTTCGCGCTCCAGGTTCCAAACCGTCATGCGGACTGAACGGGCAGTCTGTAGGGTGTTTCATCCTTGCCGCTCAAAACTCTGCAGAACCTCAAATAGGTGAGGCCTGGCAATTGATGATGCGATTCACTGCACCGCGACCTGTTTCGGCCAGGCGAATGGCTCGAGCCATCATGGGCGCCCCGGAGCACCAATCGGTATGGAGCTCAAAGCCGCCAGGCGTGACTTCTGCTTCCTCCGCGCCTAATTAGCAGATTTGCACAGTCAAGGCTATGAATTTGTTCCTCGTGGCACAACGCCCTCGTTTATACCCGCTTCAGATGTTGTGCATCCTGCTCCTAAGCCACGAGTTGCCCTCCGGATAGCTCGTCAGCAATTGAGCGCTCTTTTGAGCCAGTTTTTCAACGGGTCGTTGACGGCATAGACGCCCACGCCGGGCTTGCGGCCACCCTCATCGATGGTCGCCCGGATCAGCTCTTGGGGAGCCCCGATCTTGGCCAGTTCCTCGACGTCCCGCACATCTCGGCGAACCAGTGTGACCTTCAGGGGGACTTCCCAGTCATACACCACGAAATAGTAGGACTCCTGATCGGGATAGCTCATGAAGCTCTCCTTTCGAGACCATCCCGTTCCCCATTCAAGGTAGGTCTCGATGGCGATTTCCGGAGTCATGTCCCAATTGATCGCTTCGATGATTTCTCTATGGTGCTTCAGTTCATCCAGATCCCACACTTCACCCTCCTCTAATCGCTCCTCAAAGGAGCTCGGCCCCCCGGGATCGCGTCCTCATTGCGACCCCTCCTGCGCGTCTTCGAACCATGAAAATGAGGGGTGTCTACATTCAGCATCCGCGCGATGACGCACGGGGTCGAGCAGAAAAATCCCGTTGAATCATTTCTGACATTCTCAACGTGCAAACTAATGGGGATTGTGGTTCGTGCAAGGTCCCTCCTTCCCGATTGTCTTCGCCCGACGGCAGGGAACGACAAAAAGCGGAGGAGGGGAGGTCCGCGGCAGGTGCCTGAGGCGGAACGGATGGTTAAGTTGGATCAAGCAATAGGTCTTTCGCTGAGTTGGCGCCACCGGACGACGACCCGGGAGGAACTGCAGAACGGGCTGACACCCGCTGGTGCCCTGTGGACGTCTCAGGCGTGTGAGCGGGAAATTGGCGGGAATCGAGGCAGTATCGAGAACGGTTGAGGAAAGGAGCAGAAATGAAGCTCAAAGGTAAGCGTGTTGCTGTTCTGGTTGAGAATCTCTACGAGGATTTGGAGGGTTGGTACCCCATCCTGCGACTTCGCGAAGAAGGGGCGGAAGTGGTTGTCGTCGGCCCCGAGAAAGGGAAGATCTACCATGGAAAACATGGCTACCCCATGCGCTCGGAGGTCTCGTCCCGTGAGGTGTTCGGTGACGCCTTTGATGCCGTTGTCGTTCCGGGAGGTTATGCCCCCGATATGATGCGGCGAGAGGAGAGCATGGTGGATTTCCTGGCAGCAGCCTATCGCAAGGGCAAGATCGTAGCGGGGATCTGCCATGCCGGCTGGCTTCTCATCTCAGCCGGGGCTGTACGGGGGAAGACCGTCACCGGTTTCTTCGCCATCAAGGATGATCTGGTGAATGCCGGGGCCACTTTTGTGGACCGCGAAGTGGTGGTGGACGGCAATGTCGTGACCTCTCGAAACCCCGGCGACCTTCCGGCTTTCCTGCGAGCCATCATCGAGCTCTTGGAAAAGTAGATGCATGCCTGGGCCCCCCGCGGGGAGTCATTGGAGATCATGAATTCCTGGTGGTTCCACTCTGTTCGCGCTTCACGCCGATCCTGGCGAAAATTCTCTGCTTGATCTGGGCATCGAAAACCTCCCATTTCTGCTTGAGGAACTCCTCGCTTTCGCCGCCCGACAGGAATCCCATGGGAATCTGGAACCCGCCGGCCGTCATCTTTCCCCCTCCGTAAAAGCCCCCGGCAGAGTCCCTGCCCAAGACCTCCTTGATGAACTCGTCGGGATCGAGGGTGATCTTCAAGGTGCGCATGGAACCGACGAGGGCCTCTTCACGATCGGGACCGGCCACGATTCCGTACACGATGGCCGTGTGGATATTTTCTTCCGTCACCAGAAACTCTGCTGCCTGAGGAATGGCATCCCGGTCCTCGGTCCGAAGATAGCCGATGCCAGCCACCGAGAAGCTCTCGACAGTGACTCGGTTTCCCAGGGCCCGATGAATCACTTCCATGGTCTGCTTGGACCGAGCCTGGTTCATGATCTGCTCCAGCAGCTCGGCATCCCGATAGCGGCTGAGGAACTCGGCGGCATGAAAGTCTTCCGGGCAGGCCCTGATCAGGCCGTTGGTATCTGAGAGAATCCCGTGAGTGAGGGCTGTGGCGACCATGACATGTTCCCGTTTGGACTTCTCCAAATGAACCATGCCTTGCTCCAGGTATTCTGCATAGATGGTGGCCGTGGCACCGAAATTCCGCCGAATATCCATCGCAAGCGGTGCCAGACGCTGCTGTGGCTCGTGATGATCCACCACCACAACGGGGGGAACTCCGGCTCTTTCCAGCTCACGAACGATTTCTTCCGCCGTGGTGCCCTGGTTGTCCACGAAGACGGCACCGGAGTATTTTTTGAAATCCAAGGACTTGCCGTAGCGCTGCAACTCGATCCCCAGAAGCTTTACCAGGGCCATATTCTGCTGGTGGCTGATCTTCCCGCAGTAGACGATGTCACACTTGATGTCATAGGTGGCGCTGATGAGCTGGTGTGCAACGGCCGAAGATATGGCATCCGGGTCCGGGAAGTCCTGTAGTACGATGATATGCGTCTCTCCACGACGGGCCTCCAGAATCTTGGCGATTTCCATCCTTGCCTGATCGTCATGGTTCAACATGCATTGTTCCTCCTCGGTGGCATCCGACTGCTGAATTTATAACATACGCCCGGTTCAACTTCACACTATCCATCGGACAATTCCTGTCTTCTCATCAGACCGGATACATCGTTGGGGCAAATTCCCTCGCTACCTGTACCCGGCCTGATTCTGTGTGGGCTGCCGTGGGAGGCTAGCACCTCAGGCAAGTGCACACAACCGATACAGGCTGTCCAGCCGAAACCAGACCCCGAAAGAGGCTCTGAAAGGGGTTCCAGACCGCGATCGAGGCCACAAATGGTCGACAATCCAGACTCGGATGAACGGTCTCCTGGTGCACGGAATGGGGCCGCGCGACAGGCCTGCCTTGAGCTCCAGGACGACCCACGGGGCGGTTTCGGCCGTGGACGCCTGCAGGTGTCTCGGGGCACTCATCGTTGGGGCGCTCCAGGGCGTCGGGAAAAAGGATCTGCTCT
>CAZEOY010000003.1:0-20283 GCA_964513835.1 uncultured Syntrophobacteraceae bacterium | reverse complement strand
CGACTGGAAACCCAGCATTTCGCGCATCTGGCCGCGCGTTTCCTGAAGCCCGGCGGGTATTTCGCTTTTTGGGCCGGCACCCATGGACGTTCTATCGCGGAGCAGTTCGATGAAGAGGCGCGGAAGGCCGGTCTGACCGTGCAGGGGTGTTTTCCGTATCGAGTCCCTACCCTCGATAAGGATCGGCACCTGCTCCTCTGGAGACGCGGGGCGTGAGCACAGCTATCCCAGTTCCCCGCGCCTGACCTTGCGAGTCGTCTGCTCTTCCAGCTCTTGAAGTGCCGGGCTGATGCGGACGGGGTACCTCTGAGGGTCTCGAAGATCCTTACATGCTTCCGGAAGCTGCTGGAAATCGGTTTCAAAGCGGCGGCGAATCGCCTGCAGGGATTCCGCCGGCCTCACCCGCTGCCCCTTTTTCACGACCTCATCGAGAAGCCCTACTCCACCCGGGTGCTCCTCGTCGGCCAGGCATAAATGGTCTTCCACCATTTTCCCCTGGTCATCGTAGTGGCGATACACCTGCTTGCGGCCCACCCAGGTTCTCTTCCCGCTGCTCAGTTTGAGGACGGGACGATTTTCATACTCCACGAGCTTGTAGGCGATGTCGAAACACGGGGCATCGGCCGATACGCCCATGTGCGTCCCGACGGCAAAGGCATCGATGGATGCACCGGCTTCCCCGAGAGCCTGGATCTTGAATTCGTCGAGACCACCACTGGCCAGGATCTCCACTTCATTCAAACCCTCGTCATCAAGGATCTGTCTGACACCCCGGCTCAGGGCCGCCAGATCTCCGCTGTCCAGCCGAACCCCTCGGAGTGCCTTCCCTTCGGCCGCCATCTCCCGGGCCACCTGCGCCGCCTTACGGGCTCCGTTCAGGGTGTCGTAGGTGTCGATGAGCAGGACGGTGCTGTCGGGGAAAGCTCGCGCGAAGGCCCTGAAGGAGTCCATCTCGTGCTCGAAGCTGGTGATGTATGAATGGGCCATGGTGCCGAAGATGGGAATGCCGTAAATCTTTCCGGCCAGCACGTTGCTCGTCCCGGCGAAACCTGCCAGATAGCTGGCCCGTGCCGCTTTGAGCCCTGCATCGACGCCGTGGGTGCGTCTCAGTGAGAAGTCGATGATGCTCTTGCCCTGGGCTGCATGGACGCATCGAGCCGCTTTGCTGGCGATGAGAGTCTCGAGCTGCAGGACGTTGATGGCGAGGGTTTCGATAATCTGGGCCTCGATGATGGGCGCCGTCACTTCGAGCATGGGCTCGTCGACGAAGAAGATCCTCCCTTCGGGCATCGCTCGGATGGAGCCGCTGAACCGCAGCGTCTTGAGAACCTCCAGGAAGTCCGGAAAGAACTTTTCCGTCGACGCGAGGTACTCGACGGATTCGTCCTGAAACCGGAGCTCCATCAGCAGGTCGATGAAATGCTCCAGCCCTGCCGCCACGAAGTAGGAACGCCCGGGGGGATAGGCACGGATGAACATGCTGAAGGTGGCTTCGCCGGACATGCCCTCACGCAGGTAGGATGCCGCCATGGTGAGCTCATAAAGGTCGGTGACAAGCTCGGGAGCGAACTGACTCCACGGATTCATTACAGTCCTCCCAACTCAATTCAGAAGAGCATGCGCACGCTATGCAGCCGGTAGCGGATCACCCCGACAGAGCCGCCTCTTGTGCGGCCGACGCCGTCCGGATGATTCTCGCTTTGTAGACACGCTCCATCCGCCTCAAAGCGAAGTCTTCGAATTCTGGATCGAAATCAGCCACCGCGTCAACAGGTATGACGACATTGTAATCGCGATTGACGAGGTCCCCCGCGGTATCCATGACGCAGATGGAAGTAACCACCCCGGTGACCCACACTTCCCCAGGCCGGTACTCATCGAGGACATTCGCCAAATCAGTGCCGTAAAAGGCACTGTAGCGGGTCTTGTCCATGACAAGGCTGCCCTTGGGGGGCTGGAGCTCCGGAATGATCTCGGAGCCCCAGGTCCCTTTGACGGCGTGAGCCGGGTACCGGTCGAACTCCTGGTCATCGGGCCGATGGGCGTCCCGCAGGAAGATCACCTGATGTCCGTCCCGGTTGAACCGGCGAACGAGTGACTGGATGACCGGAATAATCCTCCTGCCTTGGTCTCCACAGTAGAGAGCCCCCCTTTGATCCATAAAATCATTAAGCATATCAATAATTAACAGTGATTTCCGCCCCATGGCCAAAGTCCTTTCCTCTGGATGACCGGAACAGGCAGGTCCCGCACAGGGGGTACCGGTGGGATACAGGATCCGGCAGGCGCTCGACCGGTTCGGACGCTTCTCCTGCTGTCATCACCCTCTCGACAATGGACACCATGACGGGATGAGCCTTGCTGTCCTTGGTTGCGTGCGCCTTCGGTCTCGATCCCTCGACTCCATACAGGCTGCATCTCACCTGAGAAGGGTCCCCCAGCCAAATCCGGTTGGCTTTCGCAGAGGCTGTTGGGGATTCACCTGCAAAAAGAAATTTCAATTGCTTTGGCTTCGCTATATAATTGTAAGCCTTTCGAACAAACCTGCAACGGTTTTGGACGGCTCCGCAATCCTTCATGGGGCTGTCGGACTGCCGGCCATCAGAGTGAGCGGCTTCATGCGTCTCGAGCCCATCGACGTCCGATCCCGCGATGAGTACCGGGGAAGTCAGCAACCAACGGAGTTCCTCTGGCGGGAGAAATGGTATAAGGTGGCCGGGGTCTTGGATCGGTGGTACGAAGGCCGTCCGGACTCGACCCGGCTTCCCATGCTCTACTTCCGGGTCCAAACCACGGAAGGGGAACAGTTCATTTTGCGCTATCATGAGTTTTTTGCAGCCTGGAGCCTGGTGGTCCCCGATCCACGGAACGCATGATGATGGACCGCCCCTCTATGTTCCACGTGGAACATTCACCCCTACGAGCCCAGGCCCGGGAAGGAATGCATGTCACGAGTCATCGCCATCGCCAATCAGAAGGGAGGGGTCGGAAAGACCACTACAGCCATCAACCTCGCTGCCAGCCTCTCCCACCTCGGAAAGAGAGTGCTGCTTATCGACTGTGACCCTCAGGGGAACGCCTCCAGCGGCCTCGGCATCCGCATCAATGCCAGATCCCCTTCCTTTCACACGTTTCTCACGGAACCCTCGGCCCCGAGCCCGATTGTCCAACCTTTGGCGCCGAAGCTGGACCTTGCTCTGCTGCCGTCCCATTCGGGACTCGCGGCTGCGGAAATCGAACTCCTCTCCTACGACCACGCCGAGACCATCCTCCTGCGAAGACTCTCGGCCATCAAGGACAGGTATGCCTTCGTCATCCTGGACTGCCCTCCCTCCCTCGGGCTTCTGACCGTGAACGGCCTCACCGCGGCGGAAGGCGTCGTCATTCCCCTGCAGTGCGAGTACTACGCCATGGAGGGACTCACCCTGCTCCTCGACACCATTCGAAAAATCCGGCTCCGCTTCAATCCCTATCTCACCGTCGAGGGCATCGTGCTCACCATGTTCGACCGACGCAACAACCTCTCCCACCAGGTGGCCAATGAGATCCGCAATCATCTCGGCTACCGCGTCTTCGACACCATCATTCCGCGGAACGTCCGGCTCAGTGAGTCTCCGAGCTACGGGCTGCCCGCTCTTCTCTACGATGCCGGATGCGCAGGGGCCAAAACCTACGTGCAACTTTCACGGGAACTGCTGGCAGGAGGTGTGAGCTGACATGATCGACAAGAAACGAGGTCTCGGGCGTGGCCTGCAAGATCTGCTCGCGTCCAGCGAATGGCTCAAGCGAGAGGACATCCAGCTCTTCTACTGCGCCGTCCACCGCCTGGTCCCCAACCCCTATCAGCCTCGCCAGGTTGTCCAAGATGCGCACCTTGACGACCTCATCGCCTCGGTCCGTGAAAAGGGTGTCATCCAGCCAATCCTGGCCACCCGAACCGAAACACCCGATCAATACCAGATCCTCGCGGGTGAAAGGAGATGGCAGGCCGCGCGTCTCGCCGGACTTCCCGAAGTCCCGGTCCTCCTGAGAGACACAACCCCTGCGGAAGTTCTCGAGCTGGCTCTCATCGAGAATATTCAACGCAGGGACCTCAACTGCATTGAGGAAGCCATGGCCTATCAGCGGCTGCAGGATGAGTTTCAGCTCACTCAGGATGAAATCGCCAAAAGAGTCGGAAAGAACCGGGCAACGGTCTCGAATCTATTGCGCCTTCTGCAGCTCCCCACCGACATCCAGCACGACGTTCTCAATGGCTCCCTCACCATGGGACACGCTCGCGCCCTCCTCTCCCTGCCCGGTGCCGACCGCATGCGCCAGGTTCGGGACCTGATCCTTCAGAAACACCTGTCGGTTCGCCAGACGGAAGAGCTCGTCGCACGCCGGCGCGATACCGCTCCATCCCCTCCAATTCCTCAACCACCGCACTGGCTCCGATTGCAGGATCGACTCCAGAAACATTTTCAAGCCCCCGTCATTCTGCAGCGCCGCGGCAAACGCGGGACCCTCACCATCCCCTTCAATTCTGACGATGAACTCGAACGGCTGGTTCGAAGTTTCGGAATCGACGAACCCATTGGAAAGGATTCCTGATGCGCATGGCAGTTATTGATGGCCAGGGGGGAGGTATCGGAACAACCATTATCAAGAAACTCAAGGAAGCCTATGGTGAGAAGCTCGAAATCTGGGCGCTGGGCACCAATGCCATCGCCACGGCCCAGATGATGAAATCAGGCGCCAACCGCGGGGCGACAGGGGAAAACGCCATCCGGCACTGCGCGGGACAGGTCTCCATCATCGCCGGCCCCATCTCCATCATGGTGGCCCACGCCATGATGGGTGAAGTCACCCCCTCCATGGTTCACGCCATCGGCGCTTCGCCTGCGCTCAAGCTCCTGCTGCCTCTCACTCAGGAACCCGTGGTCGTGGTCGGGACCGTTCGCGAGCCTTTGCCCCACTTGGTCGACAAGCTGATCCGCGACCACATCACCCCACTTCTTCTTCAGGAGGTGTGACTTCCGTGGTCCTCGATTCACTCCAGCCTGACAGCCCGCATCTCGTCCTGGGCGGCGCGCGCAGCGGGAAGAGTCGCCGGGCGGAAGCACTGGTCACGGAGCTTCCCGGCCCTTACATCTACGTAGCGACCGCCCAGATACTCGACGAGGAAATGCGTCACCGTGTCGAGATTCATCAGCAGCGCAGGGGCTCCCAATGGGAAACCATTGAATGCCCCATCCATCTGGTTACACTGCTCCAGAACCTCAACGCACAGACCAGGCCCGTTCTCGTGGACTGTCTCACTCTTTGGATGAGCAACATCCTTCTCTCTCAAGAGGCCCCGCCCCCCGAAAAGCTTATCCAGGCCCTTTCCAAGACCGTCGCGCATACTGCCTATCCCCTCGTACTCGTGAGCAACGAAGTGGGAAGCGGCATCGTGCCCGACAATCCCCTCGCGAGGCGCTTCAGGGATCTGGCCGGATTCGCAAATCAAAGCCTCGCCGAGGTGTGCCCGCGTGTCACTCTCGTGGTGGCTGGCCTGCCTGTGCACCTGAAATGAAGCGGTTGAGCTGCCTCCGCCCTCCCCCGAGGAATCCTGTACTCTCTCCGCGCGCCTTCGCGATCCAGGCCCCTAACACCATCTGATCCGATCGGAGACGTGTCCGCCCATGCTCAAATCCATAGCCCTGGCCTTCAGCTTTCTCACGGTACTCCCTGTCCCCGGGAATCAAACATGCGAAGCTTCGCCCCGGGAACTGGCAGCCAGCTTTTCGGCCTACCCTCTGGTGGGCGCAGCCCTGGGCATCCTCTGCCTTCTCCCGGCCCTCCTTCTATCGACGTTTGTTCCCGCAGCAGTCCTCGCTGTTCTCCTCACAGGCTTCCTGGCTGTCGTGACCCGATTCCTCCATCTCGACGGTCTGGCCGATCTCGCCGATGGGCTTTGGGGGGCCTTCACCATCCCACGTCGACTGGAAATCATGAAGGACAGCAACACGGGCTCCTTTGGGGCCGCCGCACTTTGCCTCATCCTCCTCCTCAAGACAGCCTCCTTCTCTACCCTTCTGACGCTCCAAGCATGGCCGGTGCTTTTTATGGCTCCGGCCCTCTCCCGCTACGCCATGGTTCTAGCAGCCCGCGGAAGCGTGTACGCCCGCAAAGAGGGCGGACTCGGTCAATCGTTCCTCACCCACATGACGTCGGCAGATCTGATGCGAGCAACACTGTTATCCTTGCTCGTTTCGGTTCCCGTTTCCAGCCTGTATGGCCCCGCACTCCTAGCAACGGCAGTTCTCTGTGCATGGACCATCAAACGCATCGCACACCGCATGTTGGGTGGCATCACCGGAGACGTGCTCGGCGCCGTCAACGAATTCACCGAAGCGGCGCTGCTCGCTGCGGGAGCCATACTCGCCCACAATGTTGCATGAAGGATCGATTCAGCATGTCTCAGAACGAACGGATTCCCTCAGGTCATTCCGACCCTCGTGCCCTCCCTGACGATTCACTTTCTTCGCGGATCTCCCAGAGCGGTCTTCAGATCCTTGACACCTTGAGGAAGAATCCCGGCGATTATGTCTCAGGGACCTCCCTCGCCACCAGCCTGGGCATCACTCGAACCGGTGTCTGGAAGCACATTCAGGCTCTGAGAGGCCGTGGATATGAGATTGAGACGCATCCCAAGCTCGGCTACAAACTCCTTCACCCCCCTGATCTGCTCCTTCCTGAAGAGCTTCTTCCCCTGCTCAAAACCGCGAGCTTCGGCCGCGTCTACCATCATCTGGAACAAACCACCTCGACCAACGACCAGGCGATGGCGATGGCCCTTCAAGGAGCACCACACGGCACTCTCGTGGCAGCCGAAGAGCAGACACAGGGTCGCGGAAGGCTTCAGCGGCCCTGGGCCTCAGCGCTCCGTCACGGCATCTATTTTTCCCTCCTGCTCAGGGGCCCCTTCACCTTCCAACGCGCACCTCAGGCCACCATGATCTCAGCCCTCAGTCTGACCCGGCTTATCCGAAGCAGCCTGGGATTGGAGGCCAGCACAAAATGGCCCAATGACGTCCTCATACAGGGTAAGAAGGTCGCTGGAATCCTGACCGAAGCCAAATCAGATCAGGATCAGGTCCATCTTCTGATCGTCGGCATCGGGATCAACGTCAATCACAGTGCAACCGATCTTGCTGGACCCTTCCGGTACCCGGCCACGTCGCTCGCGATGGAATCGGGATGCGTTTTGAGCCGTCCGCAGTTCCTGGCGGCTTACCTGAATGTTCTGGAAAAAGACTACGAGAAGTGGATCAAGGAAGGGTTTAGTCCGTTCTTCAAGGAGTGGGAATCGAGCTCCTGGATCATCAACAAGACTGTCACGCTGCAGTGCAGTGATGGCCCCATCACCGGGCGGGTCGAAGGCTTTTCACCTGAAGGAGCACTCAGGCTCCTTCAGCGTGACGGTATGGAAAGGGTTTTTTGGGCTGGCGACGTAGAGCGCGTGGAAGGTATTGCCTAAGCTCCTCTGAAGGCAAGGGATCGAGTCAGTGCGATTACGTTCCGCGAGCCTTTTCGCTTGCCTCCTCTTTTCGCTTGCAGTCGATGCAGAGCGTCGTCACCGGTCTCGCCTTCAGCCGCTCGATACCGATATCATCACCGCACAGCTCGCACACGCCGAAATTCCCGTCTTCGATTCGTTCCAAGGCCTCACGAATCTTAACGATCAGCTTTCGCTCCCGGTCGCGTATGCGAAGCATGAAGTTGCGGTCCGATTCGAGGGTGGCACGGTCCGTAGGGTCGGGAAAGGTCTCTTCAGTGTCCGTCATCCCGGCAACGGTCTTCTCCGCTTCGTCAATGAGCTCTTCCAAGCGCTTCAGCAAAATGTCCTTGAAGTACTCTTGCGTGTTCGCGTCCATAAGCACATCCCCCCGTAGCTCGTTGGTCAAGCGTTGTCGCTTAACACATGTGAGGCACAGAGTAAAGCAAAATAGCGCTACCGGTTTCGCACGAAAAGTCCGCTCTTCCCCCCTGATTTTGCATTCAGCTGAATGTCCCCAATGCGCACTTCACGGTCAACCGCCTTGCACATGTCGTAAATGGTCAGCGCAGCCACACTGACGGCAGTCAATGCTTCCATTTCAACGCCCGTACGATCACATGTCCTGACTCGTGAAACGATTCGGATGGTGTTGCTCCCCAGATCCGGATGAAAATCGATCTGTACCCCGGTCACCTGCAGAGGGTGGCACAAGGGGATGAGCTCCCATGTCTTCTTCGCAGCCAGAATCCCCGCGACTCGCGCGACTTCGTACACATTCCCCTTGGGAAGCTCTCGGTTCTCGATGCGCTCGAGAGTATCCTTCCGAAGAAAAACCGTGGCTTCAGCCTCAGCCTCTCTGTGAGTCACGTTCTTCTCCGTGACATCCACCATCTTCAACCGGCCCTGATCGTCAACATGCGTAAGGGCATCCTGCTCTTCCTCTTTCACTCCTTTGCCTTCCTCTTCCATGCCCGTCCCTGTCATCCCCGTCGACCTTGCCCATCCAGCCGGCTGTACTCAATCGGCAGCATGGAGTAAAATAATTAGATCACCCGGCACCAATCCGCGCTGCACGCAATCGCCCAGACCCTGCATCCGCAAACGACTACCGTCCTTCAGACCCGCCGGAATTGACACCTTGACACAGCATTGTTCTTCGACCTCACCCGTGCCACCGCACGCGTCACACAGACTCGTCCTCGCCAACCGTTGCGACCCGTTGCATTGCGGACAGCAGACGGCTCTGGCATAGGCAATCTCTTCAAACCCGCCCTCGCTCAACACCGCTCGATGCACCTGCAAGTCGAATCGCAGGTCATAACGAAAGTCGGCAGCCGTTCGAACATCAGGCCGAACACCAAAAAGCTCTTCCAGAACGTCCTCATGCGAACAGGAATGTCCAGCATACCCATTGTCTCCCTTCCGATGCCTGGGACGTCCATTCGCGATGTGTCGAATCCCTCTCCTTCTGTCATAGAGGGCTCGTCTTGCCGAGTCGACGAGTGTCTCATAGGCCGCGACGGCCTCTCGGAACCGCTCTGAGGCATCAGGGTTCTCAGGGTTTCGGTCAGGGTGGTATCGCAGCGCCAAAAGCCGGAATGACCGCCGAATCTCGTCCTGAGTAGCCCTGAACGAAACTCCCAAGATTTTATAATAACACCGCCCCATCTATTCCGCCCTATGCTCAGCGCACCACGTGGAGCGGCCATCCTTTTTGACAGCTTCCAGACGAACCTGTCAGTCCATCCAATCCCGCTCACACCGGTTGATCAACCAGTTTTCCGGAGCTGGTCCCTTCAGGCGTCTGCCCGAGAACCACTTACGTCTTCACCCTTTACGTTCCCTCTCGGTTTCCCGATTTGAGAACACCGTCACCTTCAACTCAAAATTTTATGTCCTTCCCGCCTCCAGGACAAGGTCTCTGAGACCGACAGGAACTTCGGCATGCACATCCTCCCAAAAGTGTCGCCCTCCCGATCATAACCTGGAAAAAGGATTGTCCGCGAGAGAGGAGCGCTCTCTTTGAAGCGCTAAGCGGTCTACCATCTCCATCAAATGTTCCGGCAGCGACTGCAAATACTCCGCCTCCTCAAGCTTCCCCCTTTTGATGCATCCCCCCGCATACACCCGGCATTTCTCGCGAAGAGCACGCAGAGCCTGATGCGCCTGTGTGGGCGTCAATCGGCCTGATCGAAGAACCTTCTCAAGAGCCCCGATGCGCCAACGGTCCAGGCTCGGAATCGCCCTCGAGAGCTGATCCGGGTGCCCTCCGCGCTTGATCACCAGGGGACGGCGAACCAATCCGAAAGCATAACGGCAGCCAATCCTCAGCCAGAGGTCGTAGTCCTCACATGCCGGCATCTCTTCATCAAACCCACCCGCCTCATCCAGAAGCGACCGTCTCAGAACGACCGCAGAGGGACTCACCAGGCACCTCTCCAGGAGTCGCTCGAAGCAATACCCTTCGGGTTTCTCGTGGTATCTCTTGGGATTGACCCTGCGACCATCCCGCACCCAAACCTCTTCGGTCTGGCAAATCCGGTATGCCGCATTTGCCTTCAGAAAATCCATCTGGATCCGGAGTTTGTCCGGAAGCCAAAGATCATCGGAATCCAAAAACGCAATCCAACTCCCTCGACTCAGCCCCACTCCAACATTTCGAGCAGCGCTCACCCCCCGATGACCGGTCCTCTCATACCGCACCCTCCCGCCGAAACCCCTCACAACCGAATTCGTGTCGTCCTCCGAGCCGTCGTCCACCACGATCACTTCGTATGGTGGAATGCGCTGCTTGAGAACGGACTCGATGGCTTCACGGACTGAGTCCCGGCGATTGTACGTGGGAATGATGACGCTGACCCTTTCAGGTTCATTCACTCAGATACAGCCCCCGATCCGATCGACACCATCAAACACGCCGTTCGTGCCCGGCAAACGTACCTCCAAACACAAGAGCGGCAGCAAGATACTGCTGTATGGTGAGCTGCTCATCCAGTAAAATCCATCCAAGGAGCAAAGAGAACGCAGGAATCAAGTTTACATAAGGAGACACCTGCGAGGCAGGAATACGACTCAAACCATGATTGTACAGAAAATAAGCGAGCACGTTGACCAGGGACCCCAGATAAATAATGGGCAGCCAGTCTCTCCAAACGAGCTCCTGTGCCCACTCAGTCCCCGGCAGGAAGAGCGCTGGAAAAAAGAAGAGGCTTCCGATAAATGCCTGAAAAGCCGTCAGGAAGAATGCCGGATAGTGGGCGCTCAGATGCCTCACCGAAAGGGTGTATCCGGTTGCACACACCATGGCCATGAATTCGAGGGAGTTTCCCCAAAGCGGATCAGGGGCAGCCTCAGTGGTCCTCCCCGACAGAGTCAGCCCCACCACTCCCACCATCGCAACCACGATACCCACGCAAGCCCTGAAGGTGGTCCTCTCCTTCAAAACGAATCGAGCAGCAACAACGGTCATCAAGGGCAGCAGCGCCGTAATCATGGATGCCTCTGAAGCAGACGTCCACTTGAGAGCATGCGTCTCAAACAGGAAATAGAGACACGGTTCGCAGAACGCCATGAGCAGCAACCAGCCCCAATCCTCCCTCCTAACTCTAACCTTCCTGAATCTTTGGATAAAAAGGATAAATATGAACGAGGCGACGGCCATCCTCCCAAAAATGACCCAGATCGGATCATGGATGGACACGGCCAGTTTCATGGCAATGAACGAACTTCCCCAAAGCATCATGGCCAGAACCAGACCGCAGACGGGAAGGACCCTTCCTTGAGAATTTTCAACATTGATCACTGAAATCCACCACAGGCAATCTGGCCGTCAACACCAATCCCAAACGATTCAAGGTACCCCAGGACACCTGTTAGATATCATAGCCTCCCAACGGAATCGACCTCTTCCAACCGGCTGTCACCGGATAGTGCGCCGGACAGCAGATCGGCCACCAACCCGAGGCCAGATGTCGTTCAGAGCATTGGCCCATGCGCCCCGGTGCATGCTCAACAATGAAAAGAAGCATCGTCCCAGCTTCCTGAGACCTTCTCTTGCATGGAAAGACTCAAGCTGCAGTGCAGGAAGTTCAAGTATATCTCGTCAGTTGTCAGCGTCTATAGGTCTGGGTCTTCGTCGTCGTGGACTGCGAACCCGGATGCCCAGACCTGGAAAAAGGGTGCCCTTCGGAGTATACTGTTTGGACCAGACTGAGAGCTTTTCGTTTGCTTTGTATGCTGACCGGTGCGGAGAGCAGGGAACGTTTCCCGACCCGTCAGGGAGCCTGTATCGAGTTTCCATGGTCTATCGAAACCGCAAATCATTGGTCTGAGGAGACCTTATGAAGCGCCTCGCCCATTGGGATGACTTCCATCGCCTTTTCTCGCTCCTGCGAGAATCGGGACACGCGCTCTGCGGCCCACAGCTCAAAGACGCGGCGGTCGTCATCGCCGAGATCACATCCCCTGACGATCTCCCGCAAGGTTGGACCGACACCCAGACCCCTGGCACCTACCGCCTTCAGAAGCATTCCCCTCACCCGGTTTTCGCTTTCCATTCGGGCGCCAACTCCTGGAAGCATCTGCTTCTGCCCCCCGAATCCACAGTGTGGGAAGCCGAGCGAACCGGTTCGGGCTTTCGAGTGATTCCGAACGAGAATGATTCATCCGCCATGGCTTTCATCGGAATGCATGGCTGCGATGTGTGGGCAATGCTCAAGTTGGATGGTGTTTTCGGTCATCGAGGCAGTCCGCCTTCCGCACCAACCTCGCACCTTTTGTCCTGCATCGACCCTTCGTATGCCTCCCGCCGTCGAAAGAGCTTCGTTGTCGGTGTTCAGTGCACTCAGCCCGGGGCCAACTGCTTTTGCAGCTCCGTCGGAGCTGGACCTCACATAGGGGTCGGTTGTGATCTTGTGCTGACCGAGCTCCCGGAGGGTGGGGACCCTTTGTTTCTCCTGGAAGCTCTCACTTCAGCAGGCGAGCGCGTTCTCGTGAACCTCTCTCTCGAAGAGGCCCGCCCTGACGATATTGAAAGCGCCAAACGCATCGTGGATCGATGTACCGCCATGATGTCGAAATCCCTGGACCCGACCAACATCCGGGAGCTGCTCGAGCGCAACTGGGACCACAGCAGATGGCAGGAGACGGCCCAAAGATGCCTGAGCTGTGGAAACTGTACCATGGTATGCCCCACCTGCTTCTGCACGAACATTCTCGATGAGACCGATCTGGCCGGCCAGAGAGCACAACGCCTCCGCGTCTGGGATTCATGCTTCAGCCTCGAATACTCATACGTGCATGGAGGCGGAAATGTCAGGAGCACCGCCCAAGCACGATATCGTCAGTGGATGGTGCACAAACTGGGCACATGGATCGACCAGTTCGGTGAAATAGGTTGCGTCGGCTGCGGCCGGTGCATCACCTGGTGTCCCGCCGGCATCGACATCGCCGAGGAAGCGGCCGTGATCCGCCAGGCAGATGGCGCTCCCGGTGCATCATCGGAGGAGAAGTGCCATGTCCGCTTTTGAGAAAGAGCTCGGATCACTCCCGTTCTTCGCAGGCCTGGACTCCACCTACGTTCGTTTGATCTCGGATTGCGCGTCCCAGGCCTGCTTTGATCCGGGAGATTACATCTTCAAACAGGGAGGCCAGGCCGATCGCTTTTACATCATCGAGGAGGGGCGGGTGGCTCTGGAGATTTTCTCATCGGATCGGGGCGTTTTGACCATCCAGACCCTTGCGCCGGGGGACGTGGTCGGAGCCTCGTGGCTTTTTCCACCCTATGTCTGGCAATACGATGCGCGCGCGCTCCAGTACACCCGCACGGCAGCCTTCAACGCCGTGTGTCTGCGCGCTGCCTGTGACGGAGACCACGACCTTGGCTATGACCTCATGAAACGCTTTGCAAAACTCATGGTTGAACGCCTCAACGCCACCCGATTCCAACTGCTCGATGTTTATGCCAACCCGGCTTCGGGATAGTCGTTCAGGACCGCTTCAAGAGCGGGGCATCAACGTCCCAAGGGGGTGTTTCGTGCCATGATTCCCAAATCTTACGTCGTTCAGCGTGTGCACCGCGAGACCCGGGACACGTTCACCATCGAGCTGGCCCCGACAACCGGAGATTCCATCGGCTCCTTTGAGCCCGGCCAGTTCAACATGCTGTATTCCTTTGGGATTGGAGAGGTTCCCATTTCCATCAGCGGAGATCCGGCCGAATCGGCATGCCTGGTTCACACGATCCGGGCCGTAGGACCCGTGACGCAGGCCTTATGTGAAGTGGCGCACGGCGACATGGTCGGCGTGCGCGGCCCATTCGGCACCTCCTGGCCCCTCGCCGGGGCCATCGGGGGGGACGCCCTGATTGTGGCGGGAGGTCTCGGACTGGCACCTCTGCGACCGGCCATTTATGCCCTCATGAGCCATCGCCCGGCTTACGGACGTATCGCGCTCATCTATGGTGCCCGTACCCCGGAGGATCTCCTTTATCGTCGAGAGATCGAGAAATGGCGCAGTCATCTCGACCTGCAGATTGAAGTCACGGTGGACAGCGGCCGGGGAGCATGGCAGGGCCACGTCGGCGTCGTGACAACCCTCATCGGCCGTCTGGCCTTCGATCCAGCCCGGACAACGGCGCTGGTCTGCGGCCCCGAGGTGATGATGCGGTTCACTGTACTCGAGCTCTTGAAGCAGGGCGTTTCCGAGGATCGCCTCTTCCTCTCCCTGGAGCGCAACATGAAATGCGGAATGGGCCTTTGTGGCCATTGCCAGCTGGGTCCTTACTTCGTGTGCAGGGACGGCCCCGTCATGGCCCATTCGGCAATGCGACAGTGGATGAGCCGACGAGAAGCATGAGACTGCGCGCCCCGTGCGGCGCCGGAAAGTGATGAAGCCATGCCCGGAACCACAAGACCCAAACTGGCCGTCTGGAAATTCGCTTCATGCGACGGCTGCCAGCTGACCCTCCCCAATTGTGAGGATGAGCTCCTGGACATTGCTCGGGAACTCCATATCTCCGCTTTTCTCGAAGCATCGAGAAAAATGGAAGGCCCGCCTTACGACATCTCCCTGGTGGAAGGCTCCATCTCCACCCCGGAAGATGCCGAACGCATCCTCAAGATCCGCAAGCAGTCCCGATGCCTGGTCGCCATAGGCGCCTGCGCCACAGCGGGAGGAATACAGGCTCTCAGGAATTTTGGCGACTTACAGGGTTTTGCTGCCGCCGTCTACCCGAACCCGGAGCTCCTCCAGGTCCTGGAGCACTCCACGCCCCTCTCCGACCATGTTTCCGTGGACTATTCCCTGGGAGGCTGCCCCATCAGCAAGGAGCAACTGCTGGGATTGGTCAGCGCCCTTTTGCACGGACGCCGTCCTCACATTCCTCAATACAGCGTTTGCGTGGAATGTAAACGTGCAGCGCGGGTGTGCGTGCTGGTAGCTCGCGGGACCCCCTGCCTGGGCCCCGTCACTCGAGCAGGCTGCGGCGCCCTCTGTCCCCGCTTTGGACGTGGATGCTACGGCTGTTTCGGGCCGAAGGAAACGCCCAATACGGAATCCCTCCGCCGCATCTGGGAGATGCTCGGCGTCACTTGGGAGGAGGCTGCGCGGGCTTTCCGAAGCTTCAACGCCTGGGCGGAGCCATTCCGCAGAGAGGGTGAGACCCGTGAAGACTAGGACGTTGAACATCCGGGTGGATGCATTGGCAAGGGTGGAGGGCGAAGGAGGCATTGCGCTCCGCATGAAGAACGGGAAGATCCTGGAGCATCAGTTCAGGATCTTCGAACCGCCCCGGTTTTTTGAAGCCTTTCTGCGCGGTAGAAGCTACGCCGAGGTTCCGGACATCACGGCTCGCATCTGTGGCATCTGTCCGGTCGCCTATCAGATGAGCTCGGTCCTGGCCCTTGAAGGCGCCCTGGGGGTCACTGTCAGCGAGCCCGTTCGCCTGCTCCGTCGCCTGATCTATTGCGGCGAGTGGATCGAGAGCCACGCCCTGCACGTGCTCTTTCTCCACGCCCCCGATTTTCTGGGACTTGAGGACGCCTTCGGCATCGCCAGACTCGAGCCGGAAATATTCCGTAAAGGACTCGAGCTCAAGAAGACGGGAAATGACATCGTCTCCCTGTTGGGGGGCCGCGAGGTGCATCCCGTCAACATGAGGGTCGGAGGCTTCTACCGCATGCCGCCCAGAAAAGAGCTCGCGCCGCTTGGTGAAAAGCTGAAGCAAGCCAGGGATCACGCCCTGGACCTGGTGGGCTGGGTGTCCCGTTTTTCGTTCCCCGACTTTTCCAGAAGCTACGAATTCGTGTCCCTGCGTCATTCGACGGAATATCCCATGGGTGAGGGAGTCGTTGCATCCAGTCTGGGGCTGAACCTCACCGCGGACCAGGTAGAGCGGGTCATTGTGGAGGAGCAGGCTCCTCATTCCCACGCCCTCCACGCCAGGATCCAGGGACGGCCGGGCTATCTGGTGGGCCCCCTTGCCCGATTCAACCTCAATTTCGACCGGTTGTCACCTCTCGCGAGGGAAGCCGCCCATGGCGCTGGAGTTGCGGCTCCCTGCACCAATCCATTTCAAAGCATTATCGTGAGAGCCGTGGAGATCCTCCAGGCCTGCGAGGATGCCCTATCCGTCGTGGACCGCTACGAGCCCGCGGTGGAGCCCCAAGTCTCCTCCATCAGTCCTCGCGCCGGCCGCGGCTCAGCCTGCACTGAAGCGCCCCGCGGGCTCCTGTATCATCGCTATGACCTCGACGAGGCAGGTTTGGTTGTCGCATCCAGGATCATGCCCCCAACATCCCAGAATCAGAAGAGCATCGAGAGCGATCTGCTCCATCTGGTCGAGGCCAACGCATCCCTGGACGAGGAGCGACTGACATGGCTTTGTGAGCAGGCCGTCCGGAATTACGACCCGTGCATCTCGTGCGCAACCCACAGCGTGCGTTTCAACTTGAAATGCGGACCCGACGTGGCTCGTCAGCGAACCCAAGGAATCGGAATCTTGTCGGGAGGGCTGGACAGCCTCCTGGCCGTCAAGGTCCTCCAAGAGCAGGGGCTCGATCTCCTGGGCGTCGTCTTCACCACTCCCTTCTTTGGGTTGAAGTCCGGAACACGGCTGGACCAGGTGCTGGGAATTCCGGTTCGGATCATTGACCTCACGGAAAAGCACCTGGCGATGCTGCGAAACCCGGTCTACGGATTCGGACAGCACATGAATCCCTGCATCGATTGCCATGCGCTCATGTTAAGGGAAGCGGGCCGCATCATGGAAGAGGAGGGCGCGGATTTCCTTTTCACCGGGGAGGTGCTGGGGCAGCGTCCCATGAGCCAGCGACGCGACTCCCTTCGAAGCGTCGAAAAACTCGCCGGCTACCCGGGAAGGGTCCTGAGACCCCTCAGCGCCAGGCTGCTCGAACCCACTATTGCCGAGCTTGAAGGTCTGGTCGACCGGTCACGCCTGCTGGCTATTTCGGGCCGTGGCCGCAAACGTCAGATGGCCCTCGCCGAGCACTACGGCATACGGGACTATCCTCAGCCCGGCGGCGGTTGTCTGCTGACCAAGGGAGGCTTCGCCAGGAAATTGCGGCTGCTCTTTGAATGCTATCCGGAAGCCGGACGGCACGAAGTGGAGATCCTGAAGTGGGGCCGACATTTCAGAATTTCCCCATCGGCATTTCTCATATTGGGCAGGGACCTGAAGGACAACGAAAAGCTCGAAAGCCTCGCAGGTTCTCACGACACCCTTTTGCGAGGGGTCGACTACCCGGGCCCGACGGGCCTTATCCTGGGAAGCCGTTCGACAGCCGAAGACCTGGAGCTGGCCGCCCAAATCGTCGCTGCCTACGGGGATTCCCCTCCCGGCTCGGTCTCGCCGGTCGTCTGGAGCCGCGCCTCGCAAACCGGTCGGGTCCTGGCCCTTCATTCAGAGAGGGAGAGATTCCGGGAGCTCATGATCACATGAATTGGCCAAAGTTTATTCAGGCAGGCTCCGACGGGCCGTTTCCGCGTCAACCGGCCATGAATCCAATGGCGTTATCGCTCATGCCCCCTTGACCCGCCCGGACCACTCAAACGACCACGGCCCAGCTCGAAACCAGAAACCTCAAACCGAAAACCTGTCCGATCCGAGGGGTGGCATTTCGTGACACTCTCAGGCCTGGCGCTGCCCATAATTGCAGTGCGGCCTCAGTGGACAGATTTCGCAGCGCGGTTTGCGCGCCTGACAAATTTGGCGCCCATGGAGGATGATCTGGTGACAAAATTTGACCCAATGGACTCTTGGAAGGAGAGCCATCAGGTCGAATTCGATCTTTTCGGGATCTTTGTGCTTCGTCAAGCCCAACCGTTGAGTCACGCGGCCCACATGGGTGTCCACCACAATCCCGGGAATTCCAAAACTGTTTCCCAGGATCACATTGGCCGTCTTTCGGCCGATGCCCGGCAATTTCACCAGCGTGTCCAGGTTTGCGGGAACCTCGCCGCCAAAACGCTCATGGAGGATGCGACAACAGGCCTGAATGCTTCTGGCCTTGTTGCGGAAAAACCCCGTAGACCGGATGGCCTCCTCCAACTCCTCAAGGGAAGCTTCGGCGTAAGCTTTTGCATCCGCGTATTTCGTAAAAAGCGAGGGGGTAACCTGGTTCACTCTCTCGTCGGTGCACTGAGCCGAGAGGATGGTTGAAACCAGAAGCTGAAGTGGATTCCTGAAATCCAGTGAACATTGAGCCTCTGGATAGATCTCATCCAAAAGGGGAAGAATATGGCGGACCTTCCTCTGGATCTCGCGTGAGGGACCTTTCTCGGCGGCGGCTGGACTCTTCTCGGGCGGCATCGCAGGCAGTCTTCTCCAATGTTTCGAGTTGGCAGCCCCGCGGAGCGTCCAAAGGGGCGTTGTTCTCGTCTATGTCAAAGTTGGCGTTGGAATTCAACGGAAAAGGCATTATATTTTGCCTAAAGTATAAACTTGATTCCCGGATCAGCGCTTCATCGGCAGGGTGTGGATGCGCCGCAGGAAGACACTTCACACCCAATTTATTTGTGTTTATGCAGATTGGAGAGCCGATGCGGGTTCGGTCAGGCGCTTGACGAATCGATGGCCGAGAATTCGAAGCGTTCGGGATGTGGCGCAGGGTGTGCATACGGGAGCTCGATATGTTTTCGGGTTTTGGTGGGGTTTCGGGAGTGAATGAGGTCAAGATGACGAATAGCAAATTGCGGGCAGGGCTTATGCGAAAATTTCGGAGAGCCATCAACACTCACATCATCGTTTGTCCGTTCTGTGAGACCGGCCATGCCGTTCCCACGGATTTCGACTCGATCCATCGCTGCAGCTGTGGCGCCTGCTATAAGGTGTGCGGTCAGCAGGCTCTCGAAGTGGGGGTCGGCGATATCGCCGAAGAACTGTGGAACGAGGAAGAGCTGAATTTCGTCCGGACCATCCCGGTGGATTTCTGCAACATCGTTATCGAGAAAGATTTCGATCGGCTTCTCGATCTGAAACACTCTTCGGACTGTCTGGGGATTGAGCGATTCTGCAAGTACGACATGAACAACAATCTGAGCCTGGTTTGGGTGAAGAGGCTCTTCTGATCTGAGAGAGCATGGACGTTGCGGCTGTTGAAGATCCTGTCAAAGGAGGCTGGAGAGTTGATTCACGAAGAGCGAGCTGAGATGGATCGCGTCTGACCCGCGTCGCCCAAGAGAAGGTGAGTGTCGCATACCTGCAGGGGCGCTTGAGAGCGCCCCTTTTGTTTTTTGCATGATCAACCGGTGACCTGGTGGGGGAGCAGAAAACATCATGAACGACATCGGCAGTCGAATTGCGATGGAAAGCGAGGAGATTCGGCATACGCTCGACCGACTCGCTGCAGAGATACACGATGAGGCCAGCGATGCGGGAAAACTGGTACTCGTGGGGATTCACACGGGCGGAGTATTCCTGGCGAAACGCCTCAGGGATTTGATCGAGGAGCGCTATCAGTTGAGCCTTCCCGTCGGCACCCTGGACATCACTCTCTACCGCGACGACTGGACCCGGCTCCACACACAGCCCGTGGTGCAGGCCACTGAACTGCCATTTCCCATAGACGATCGGGAAGTGGTCCTGGTCGACGATGTTCTCTACACAGGCCGTACGATTCGGGCGGCACTGGACGCACTGGTGGACTACGGTCGACCCAAACGGGTCCAGGTAGCGGTTTTGGTGGACCGGGGCCATAGAGAGCTCCCAATCTGCGGACAGTACGTGGGAGTGGAACTCAAGACCCTCGAAAACGAGTTGGTCAATGTTCTGCTGACGGAAAAGGACGGGTCGGATCGAGTCGTCGTGGAAGCCAGGCGAAAGACCTGACCGGGACCAATGGAATGCATTTGAATGCGGCTGCCGATCCGGGGGACCTCAGGACGAGCGGAGAATGTCGGTCAAACGGCTGAGGCTGATGTTTCCGCCCGTCATCACCGCCACGACCTTCTTCCCGGCCAGTTGCTCCCTGATCTTGAATGTGGCCGCCAAGGCCGCAGCTCCGGCGACTTCCGCGAGGTTTTGCGTGTAACGCAGGGCAAGGCGCACGCCTTCTTCGAGCTCTTCCTCGTTGAGAAGCACCACGTCGTGGATCACGTCCTTGAGGATGAGGTAAGGGATCTCGAAAACGGTCCGGGCCGCTAAACCGTCGGCAGCAGTGGCAGCCGGGGGCACGATCACTTTCCTCCCCTGCTTCCATGATTCGTAGAAGGAAGGCATGCGCTGAGCCTGCACCCCAATG
>CAZEOY010000002.1:0-21602 GCA_964513835.1 uncultured Syntrophobacteraceae bacterium | reverse complement strand
CTGGGCGGATCGTGGGAGTCGGATACCCTGCCCGTACTGAAAGAGTGGATAGGCGGCACCCCTGACCAGTCCAGGGACGGCTCTGCAGAACAATGATCCATGCCAGGCCCAGCTGACCTTCACTTCCTGACGGATTTCTTCCAGAGACATTGGGTGAGCGGGCTGTTCATGCTCCTCACCCTCCTCACTCTGCTACTGATTTGGGGCACACGTTACCTGGTGAGGAGGCGGCTGAAGCGACTCCTCGTTGAAAAGATCGAGGAAGAGGGGGAGTTGGATCTTTTAACCCCCCTGGAACCGAGAGACCTTGAGGCATTGGAGCTGGTCAAACGGTTGCGCCGAGAGATCTGGGATCTTCCCGATCTCGAGCTTCAGCTGAACATCGAAGCGCTCAACTTGCGGGCCTTCCAGGTCGTTCGAGGCATAGCAGCCGTTTACCACCCGGAGAAGGAATCCCCACAGTACGAGGCCTCGCTCCTGGAGCTGCTGCAGCTCGTTCGACGGGTCGTCTCGCGCCTGCAGCGCATCGCGGGGGTGTTGCCCTTCAAGTATCTGGGAGTCCGGCGGCTCAGCGATTATCAGCGGTATTACGAAGTCTACCGAAAGATCAACGAAAACCCCATTCTTCAGGCGCTCAAGCGACACCCGACGATTTTCAAGGTGGCCCGGTGGGCCATGAACCTGAAGAACCTGAGCAATCCTCTCTACTGGGCGGGTAAAGAGCTCAGCAGGGAAGGCTACTTCTTCATGGTTCGATGGTTTCACCTGACCTTTGTGAGTCAGGTGGGGCGCGAAGCCATCCGGCTGTACAGCGGTCGCCACTTCCAGTCGGAAGTGGATCGTGACGCGGTCCTCCTTTTTTATCGCTTGTATGCTCTCACATACCAATGGGGAGGGCCCAGCCGGGTTGACTGGGCGACACTGGTGGAGTTCCTGGCCGGCCACACGGGGGTGGAAGCCGAGGGAAAGCTGCACATCCTTTCCCGATGGTCCCGAAATCGGCTGCCCGAAGATCTGGATGGGCGGGAGCTGCAGACTCCATTGGGGCGCCGATGGTATCGTCAGGGGCTCAAGCTTCTGCTGGAAAAGGATGCCGATGCTGCACCCGGCCGGCGGCAGATCATCGAAGCCGAGCTGGCGCGGCTCAAGAAACAGAGTGGATGAACCAGGAAGGACCTGATGGCGATTGAGCTCATCGATATTCCTACCGAACGGACCACGGCGGCGACGGACCTGGTCATGGCCTTCCTTGCCGGCGGCTGTGCTTTGCAGATCCGCCGCTTGAGAGATGCTGCCCCATGGAAGGTCAATCTCTGGATCTGTGTTTTTGCGCTGGTGGCCACGGCGAGTCTCTTCGGGGCTGTGGCCCACGGTTTCAGGATGAGCGACACACTCAATCGGTTCCTCTGGCAGCCGCTCTATCTGACCCTGGGATTGGCCGTGGGGCTGTTCATGGTGGGCGCCGTCTACGATGGCCGGGGGCCCAGGAGTGCTGGCCGAACCCTGCCATTCCTGCTCGTGGCGGGCGTTCTCTTTTTCACCATCACCCGGATCTTCCCCGGATCCTTCCTGGTATTTCTGATTTACGAAGCTCTCGCCCTGATGTACGCTCTGGCCGTCTATGGGTCCCTGGCTTTGGGTCGCCGTCTTCCGGGAGCCGAATGGATGGCGGCCGGAGTGCTGCTGATGATCATCGCCGCAGTTGTCCAGGCCACAAAGGGGTTGACCTTTCACCTCATCTGGCCTTTCGACCACAATGGCGTGTTTCACCTGGTTCAGATGGCCGGCCTTGTGGCTCTGACCCGGGGGCTTTCCAAAGGTCTCAAACCGGATGCCGACTTTCGTCGGGATGATGGACGCAGATGCCGGTTCGGACGTCATTCCGGCGGTCTTCGGCCGGAATCCAGTCGGGCCGCCCAGCCCAGGGACAGGGTTTGAACGAGAATGAAACTTCACACGTCCGATGAAGTTTCATACAAGAAGACCTTCACAAGACGCGTGATTTCATCCTCCACGGGTATGGATTGCCGATTTTGGGGCCTGGTGGATCGCTATGCGCTGCTGGAGCAGGTGAAAGCGGCCACACCCAAGGACTGACGGACCGTTGCCATGTCCTCCGACAGCATCGACTATTATCTTTGTGACGAACTCCTGACCGGGCAGGAACTGGAGGTGCGGGAGCGGGTGCGCTGCTGGGTGGAGGACCGTTACCTGCCCAGGGCGGCCGACTGCTTCGAGCAGGGTGTCTTCCCGGTGGATCTCATCCCCGAAATGGCGAATCTGGGACTGCTCGGAATGAAGCTCCACGGCTACGGGGGAGCCGGGGCCAACAGCGTCGCCTACGGTCTGGCCAACCAGGAACTGGAGCGCGGGGACAGCGGCCTTCGGTCTTTCATCTCCGTCATGAATGCCCTCGTGATCCATCCCATCGCGACTTTCGGGTCGGAGGAACAGAAGGAGAGATGGCTGCCGGATCTGGTCTGGGGCAAGGTCGTCGGATGTTTCGGCATGACCGAGCCCCAAGCGGGTTCGGATCCCCAGAGCATGCAGACGACGGCAGTCCGGGAAGGCCGGGATTATGTCCTCAACGGGCGCAAGATGTGGATCACCAACGGAGAACTGGCGGACGTGGCGGTTATCTGGGCTCAAACGGGGAACGGCATCCGAGGCTTTCTGGTGGAGAAAGGCACACCGGGGTTTTCAGCCCACCCGATTCGGCGCAAGTTCTCCCTGCGAGCCTCGGTCACTTCGGCCCTTGTTCTGGAGGGAGCCAGAATCCCCGAGACGAACCTGCTTCCCGGCACGGCCGGGTTGAAATCGGCTCTCATGTGTCTGAACGAAGCGCGCTACGGCATAGCCTGGGGGACGGTGGGGGCGGCCATGGCCTGCTACGAAACGGCGCTGAATCACGCCAGGAGCCGCATTCAGTTCGGGGCGCCCATCGGTTCGAAACAGCTTGTCCAGAGCAAGCTGGTGAAGATGGTCACTGAGATCACCAAGGCCCAGCTCCTGTGCATTCGTTTGGGGCGCCTCAAGGACGAAGGCAAGGCCCGCCACACGCACATCTCCATGGCCAAGATGAACAACAGTGCCGAGGCGCTCAAGATCGCCCGTGCAGCCCGCGACATCCTGGGGGCCGGCGGCATCACCCTCGGCCACCCGGTCATCCGTCACATGCTGAACCTCGAGACGGTCAACACCTACGAGGGCACCCAGGATATCCACACCCTGTCCATAGGCCGGGATATCACGGGCCTGAGCGCCTTTTGATGCTCTACGCATCGGGACCGCTCGAAAAGTCCCCGAACTCGATCCCCTGCGCCAGCGGCATCTCTCCGGACCAGTTGATGGTGTTGGTCTGGCGTCTCATGTAAGCCTTCCAGGAATCGGACCCCGCTTCACGCCCTCCTCCCGTGTCTTTTTCGCCTCCGAAGGCGCCCCCGATCTCCGCGCCGGATGTGCTGAGGTTCACATTGGCGATGCCGCAGTCGCTTCCGGATTGGCTCAGGAAGAGCTCGGCCTCTCTCAGATCGTTGGTAAAAATGGACGATGAAAGCCCTTGAGGGACTCCGTTGTGGATTTCGATGGCCTCCTCGAGATGCCGGTATTTCATGACGTAGAGAAGCGGCGAGAACGTCTCCTCACGGATGATGGAAAGGTGCGGATCCACTTCGGCGATGCATGGGGTGACATACGTCCCCGCTTCGAACAGTCCTCCGCACAGGACGTCTCCCCCGTACCGAATCTTTCCCCCCTGCTCCCGGATGGCGTCGAGGGCGCGCTGCATTCCGGAGACAGCTTGGCGGTCGATGAGAGGTCCCATGATGGTTCTTCTTTCGAAGGGATTCCCGATGCGCACCTGTTTGTAGGCACGCACCAGCCTTTGAACGGTCTTGTCGTAGACGGACTCCTGTACAATGAGGCGGCGAATAGTCGTGCAGCGCTGACCTGCCGTTCCCACAGCCCCGAACAGGAGGGCGCGCATGGCCAGGTCCAGGTCGGCGCTGGGGGTGACGATGACGCCGTTGTTGCCGCCCAGCTCCAGCAGGGCGCGCCCCAGCCTCTCCATGACGACCCGCCCCACACGGCGTCCCATGGCCACGCTCCCCGTGGCCGAGATCAACTTCATGCGGGGGTCGGCGATGAGTCGCTCCCCGACCGTTTCCCCCTCACCGATGATGACATTGAGAACGCCGTCGGGCAGGCCATTTTCCTGCAGGATCTCGCCCGTGATCCTTACTACCGCAAGCGCGCACAGCGGCACCTTGCTGGAAGGCTTCCAGACCACCGTGTCGCCGGCCACGAGAGCGATCATGGCATTCCAGGCCCAGACGGCCATGGGAAAGTTGAAGGCCGTGATCACCCCGACGGGGCCCAGCGGGTGCCACTGCTCGTAAAGCCGGTGCCGGGGACGCTCGCTCGGCATGGTGTTGCCATACAGCATCCGGGAGAGTCCGATGGCGAAGTCACAGATATCGATCATCTCCTGCACTTCGCCTTCGGCTTCGGCGAGGATCTTCCCGTTTTCCAGGGTGATGAGCTGGGCGAGCTCCTGCTTGGAAATTCGAAGTCGACTTCGGATCTGGTGTACGATCTCGCCGCGGCCCGGGGCCGGGATGAGCCGCCAGGTGGAGAAGGCCTCCCAGGCCCTCCCGGCCACCTCTTCGTAGTCACTTTCCGAAGCCGTACAGACCTGGGCCAGAGCTCGTCCGTCAATGGGAGAAACGGATTCGATCACGTGGTCCCGACAGGCCAGCCATCGACTCCCGGTGCAGGCTCCCGGGTTCAATCCCCCAAGGTCCAGGGTTTCCAGGATCTCGCGTCTCTTTTCCGTCATCGGCATGAGGCCATCTCCATTCCCGTTCTCCTTCCCGGCAAGCGTCTCACAGGGTCAGCTCACGCAAGCATTCCTCGAAGATCGAAAGCCCCACATCCACTTCCTCAGGTGAAATGGTGAGAGCCGGGCAGAATCGAATGGTGTTTTCCCCGCATCCCAAAAGAAGCAGTCCCCTTTTGAAGGCCTTCCCGATGAGGGCATTGCGCCATTCAACGGCGCGCTCCTTGGTTTCCCGGTCCTTGACCAGTTCGACTCCGATCATGAGCCCCAGCCCGCGAACGTCTCCCAGGCATTCATGGTCCAGCTGAAGCCGGTGGAGACCCTCCATGAACTGCCTTCCCCGATCGGCGGCGTTCTGCATCAACCCCTCATCCAGCAGGTCGAGGGTGGCCAGGGCCGCCGCGCAGGAAACGGGGTTTCCCCCGAAGGTCGAGGCGTGGGAGCCGGCTTCCCAGTCCATGATGTCGGCACGGGCGATCATCGCCCCGAGAGGCATCCCGGAGGCGATTCCCTTGGCCAGAGCCATAACATCCGGCTCGATTCCGAAGTGCTCGACGGCGAACATCTTTCCCGTCCGCCCCATTCCCGACTGCACCTCGTCCGCAACGTAAAGAATCCCGTACTTGCGAGCCAGCTTGATGAGCTCCCGATGGAATTCAGGCGGCGGCACGATGTAGCCTCCCTCACCCTGGATCGGCTCCACGAAGATGGCGGCTACTTCGTCCGGAGGAACCGATGTCCGAAACAGAAGATTCTCGAGCCAGTCCACGCATTCCGTACCGCACCTGCTCTGGCAGTGCCCGTAGGGGCAGCGGTAGCAGTTGGGATAGGGCACGTGCGTGATGCCGGGAACGAGGGGGTTGTAATGCTTCTTCTGAATGGTCTTGCTCGCCGTGAGAGAGAGGGCTCCCATGGTCCGCCCGTGGAACGCCCCGAAAAAGGCGATGTTCAGTTCGCGGCGCGTGTGCCAGCGGGCCAGCTTGAACGCCGCTTCGACCGACTCCGCCCCCGAATTGCCGAAAAACACCTTGGCCGGAGCACCGCCGGGCATGAGCCGGGCCAGCCGTTCAGCCAAAGCGATCTGGGGGGTGTAGTAGAAGTCCGTGCCCGACATGTGGAGCAACTCTTGAGCCTGACGGACGATCGCCTCGACCACCCGGGGATGGCAGTGCCCGGTGGCGCACACGGCGATCCCCGATGTGAAATCCAGAAAGGTATTGCCGTCAGGATCCGTGACCCACAATCCTTCGCCGCGCTCTGCCACCAACGGGTAGACCCGGGTGTAGGACGGCGAGACATAGCGGCTGTCCAACTCGATCAAAGCCGCGGCACGCGGTCCCGGAAGCTCGGTGCGAATGACGGGAGTTTTCATGGCATGCTCACCCCGCTGGCAAATGGTCAAATTACTGAGGCTTGAAGTGAATCGGACAACGGAGCGGTGAGGGTAGCTCCTGGAGCCCACCTTGTGGTATGGTATAGTCGTTTTTCACCATTTTGGCCATTTCGTTATCTTCAAAGCCTTGCCTCAGGCAAGCCGCGGTATTTTCTTTTCAGAGATGTCGTGAACAGCCATCATCCGTTTTTGCTCTCGACCACCCTTAACCCAATATAAGGATGATAGAGATGCCCAGAAAAGCGATCGATCTTCCCCTTCAGGTGGATTATTTGTCCATCTTGGATGAAAATGGCCAGGTGGATCGGGACCTGGAGCCCGACCTTTCCGATAAGATGCTCCTGAAGCTTCATCGGGCGATGCTGCTGGGGAGGCGCTTCGATGAGCGCATGCTCACCCTCCAGCGCCAGGGGCGCATCGGCACCTTCGCCCCCATCAAGGGCCAGGAAGCTTCCCAGTTGGGAGCCATCGCCGTGCTCGAGCCCGAGGACTGGATGGTCCCCTGTTTTCGTGAGGCGGCTGCAGAAATCTGGCGAGGCAAGGCCATGGAGCATATTCTGATGGTCTATGCCGGCTACAATGAAGGGGGGGTCATCCCGGAGCATGTCAACAACCTTCCCGTCTCCATTCCGGTCGGCAGCCAGACCCTTCATGCAGTGGGGCTGGCTTATGGGATGAAATACCGTGGCAAAAAGCAGATTGCCATGTGCTTCTTTGGAGACGGCGCCACCTCCGAAGGAGATTTTCACGAGGCTTTGAACTTCGCCTCTGTCTTCCAGGTCCCGGCGGTCTTCATCTGCCAGAACAACCACTGGGCCATTTCCGTCCCCCGATCTCGCCAGACCAAATCCAAGACCCTGGCCCAAAAGGCCCTTGCCTATGACATGCCTGGAATCGCCGTGGACGGAAACGACATTCTGGCAGTCTATGCGGCGGCGAAGGAAGCGGTGGATCGGGCCCGCTCGGGAGCCGGCCCGACTCTCATCGAGACGGTGACCTACCGTATGTCCGTGCACACGACGGCAGATGACCCCAAGCGTTATCGGACGGATGACGAGGTGGAGGAATGGGTTCGCAAGGATCCCATCACCCGGTTTCAGAGGTACCTGACGGACAAGGGGCTCCTCGATGAGGCCGGGATTCAGTCCGTCGAAGAGGAAGTGAAGGCCGAGATCAAGGAAGCCGAAGAGCGCTTCGCACGGTTCACGGAGGAGCCGGTCGACCCGCTGGTCATGTTCGAACATGCCTATGCGGAGTCCCCGCCGTATCTCGAATCCCAGAGAGAGGAGCTCAAGAGAGAGCTCGAAGCCGGGAAAGGAGGGGATCAGCATGGCTAAGATGACGATGGTCCAGGCGCTCAACCTGGCGCTCAGACAGGAAATGGAAAAGGATGATCGGGTCATCGTGCTCGGAGAGGATGTCGGCCTGGACGGCGGCGTCTTCCGCGTCACCGACGGACTCATCGAGCAGTTCGGCCCCGATCGGGTCATGGACACGCCGCTGGCCGAATCGGGCATCGCGGGGTTCTCTATCGGCATGGCGGTTTATGGGCTGCGCCCCGTGTGCGAGATGCAGTTTTCCGGATTCAGCTACTACGCCATGCACCAGATGGAAGCCCATGCCGCGCGGCTGAGAGGGCGCTCCCTGGGGCGGTTCAGCGTACCCATGGTGCTGCGGTGCCCTTACGGGGGCGGGGTTCGCGCCCTGGAGCACCACTCGGAAAGCCGCGAAGTCTACTGGGCCCACACGCCGGGTCTCAAGATGGTGATCCCATCGACCCCGCGCAATGCGAGAGCCCTCCTGGTGAGCGCCATCCGCGACCCCGATCCCGTGGTGTTCTATGAGCCCAAGGCCGTTTACCGGGCCTTTCGCGAGGAGGTTCCCGATGAGGAGGAGACCCTCCCCATCGGAAGATCCCAGTTGGTGCGCGAAGGCAAGGACATCACGGTGGTGAGCTACGGTGCCATGCTGCATCCAACCTTGAAAGCGGCGGGCAGGCTTAAGGAGGAGCAGGGGATTGAAGTCGAAGTTATCGATCTTCTGACCATTTCACCCCTCGACGACGAGCTTTTCACCGAATCCGCGCGCAAGACCGGACGCGTGGTGATCGTCCATGAAGCGCCGAGGAGCTTCGGCCCGGGCGCTGAGATCATGGCCCGTCTCATCGAGAAATCCTTTCTCTACCTGGAAGCGCCCATCCGACGAGTCACCGGATTCGACATCGTGATACCCTTGTTCCAGAGAGAGATGGAGTATCTGCCGGGAGCAGACCGAATCGTGAAGGCGGTTCGGGAGACGCTCGATTTCTGACGCTGAAAACGGAGAGGAGGATCTATGCCGGTTGAGTTCAAGCTTCCCGACCTGGGCGAGGGTATCCATGAGGGAGAGATTGTGGAAGTGCTGGTCGCGGTAGGAGACCCGGTGGAAGACGGCCAGCCCATCCTCGTCGTCGAAACCGACAAGGCGACCACTGAAGTACCTTCTCCGGTCACTGGAAAGGTAGCTGAAATCCTGGTGAAGCCAGGCGATGAGGTCAAGGTGGGGCAGGTCCTCATGACTTTCTCCGTTGAGGGTGAAGCCAGGGAGCCCAGACCCTCCGAAAGAACCTTGCCGAAGGAGGACAAAGAGCTCGCGAAGAAGAGGGAAGAGCCTTCGGAAGCCAGGGCAGCGAAGCAGGAAGACAAAACCGGGCCGGGGGAGGAAGCTCCACAGCTCGAAGAACGAATCGGTCCGGTTCCGGCAACTCCTTCGACGCGTCGTCTGGCACGCGAGTTGGGCGTGGATATCAGGCAGGTGACGCCTTCGGGACCGGGGGGGCGAGTGACTCCTGATGATGTGCGAACGTTCGCGGACAAAGGGGCAAAGCCTGCTGAGGAGCCCTCAGCTCCACCTGAAGGGGAGAAGGGAATCCCGCTGGCTCGGGCCGTCATTTCACTCGTCGAGCTCGAGGATCATGCCCGATGGGGTCCTGTGGAGCGCTTACCGTTGAAATCGGTTCGCCGAGCCACCGCCCGGCACATGGCTCTCGCCTGGTCTCAGATTCCGCACGTGGCTCATCAGGATGCGGCGGACATCACGGATCTGGAAGCTTTTCGCCGCAGGCACAAGGCAAGCATCGAACAGCAGGGCGGAGCCCTCAGCCTCACGGTCTTTGCGCTCAAGGCGGCCGTGGCTGCGCTCAAAGCCTATCCTCGCTTCAATTCAAGCCTGGACACGGTGGCCGAGGAGATCGTCCTCAAACAGTATTTCCACATCGCTGTGGCCGTGGACTCGGAACGCGGACTCATCGTTCCGGTCATCAGGGATGTGGACAGAAAAAGCATCACCGAGCTTTCCTCAGAGCTGCTCAGCCTTGCCGAGAGAACCCGGAAAGGGAAGCTCCAGGTGGAAGAGCTCCAGGGCGGCTCTTTCACGATCACCAATATCGGGGCCCTTGGGGGTACCGGATTCAACCCCATCATCAACTTCCCTCAGGTGGCGATCCTGGGAATGGCCCAGGCGCGCTGGCAAACGGTTGTGCGGGGACGGGAGGAGCCTTTTGAGATTGTGCCGCGCCTCATGCTGCCTCTCATACTGGGCTTCGACCACCGGGTGGTGGACGGCGCCGACGCCGCGCGCTTCCTGAATCGAGTGAAAGAGATTCTCGAGGACCCGGAGAAGCTTCTTCTGGTGTAACTCGATACTGGAGGTCTTATCTTCCTGAAAGGCATCGATCATGGTCATGGGTGAATTCACTCAGGAAACGGAGGTCCTGGTCATCGGCGGCGGACCGGGCGGGTATGCCGCCGCGTTTCGAGCCGCAGACCTTGGGCTGGACGTGACGGTCATCGACCAGGACGGGCGGCTGGGCGGCGTCTGCCTGTTTCGGGGCTGCATTCCGTCCAAGACCCTGCTCCACGTGGCGGAGCTGATCATGGAGACGCGGCGGGCCGAAGAAATGGGCGTCACATTCGATCCTCCGCGCCTGGACCTCGACAAGATAAGAACATGGAAGAACCAGGTCGTCAGTCGTCTGGCAAAGGGGTTGATGGACCTGAGCAAGAGCCGGGGAGTGCAGGTCATCAAGGCGCGAGCTGTTTTTGAAGACTCCCAGCATGTGCGGGTCCAGGGCTCGGAGATTTCCCGCTTCAAATTCAGGCATGCCATCATTGCGACCGGATCCCGTGCGACGCTTCTTCCAGGGCTCGAGGCGAAGAAAGTGGGCCGCATCATGAATTCCACGGGAGCCCTCGCTCTGTCCGACATCCCGGAGCGCCTCCTGGTGGTGGGCGGAGGCTACGTGGGAGTCGAGCTCGGTTCGTTCTATGCCTCCCTCGGAAGCCGTGTGACCGTCGCCGAAAACAACGATCGGTTGATGATGGGGGCGGATGTGGACCTGGTTCAGATCCTCTCGCGGCAGCTTTCGGAGCTCTTCGAAGCGATTCACACCAAAACGCGCGTCACGTCGCTGGAGGAGCGGGAGGATGGCGTGGAAGTCACCCTAGAAGGCGCCGTTGACTCACCGAAACAGGTGTTTGACCGCGTCCTTGTGGCCATCGGCAGAAGCCCCAATTCCAAAGAGATCGGCGTTGAGAAGACCAAGGTCTCCATGAATGAGCATGGGTTCATTACTGTGGATCACCAGATGCGCACCAGCGACCCGAGCATCTTCGCAATCGGTGATGTGGTGGGCGGCGCCATGCTGGCCCACAAGGCCATGCACGAGGGGAAAGTGGCGGCTGAGGCCATTGCGGGTCAGCCATCGGCCTTCGATTACCAGGCCATACCAGCCGTCGTCTACACGGACCCGCAGATTGCCTGGTGCGGTCTCACCGAAGAAGAGGCCCGGAGTCGCAACCAGCCGGTAAAGGTAACCCGCTTCCCCTGGTCGGCCTCGGGGCGTGCAGCTTCACTGGGTCTTTCCCGTGGCATGACCAAGCTCATCGTGGATTCTGAAACCCAGCGGGTCCTTGGCATGGGAATCGTGGGGCGGGGTGCGGGAGAAATGATCTCCGAAGGCGTTCTGGCCATCGAAATGGGGGCGCTGGCTGAGGACTTGGCCCTGACCATTCATCCTCACCCCACTCTTTCTGAATCGGAGGCAGAGGCCGCGGAAGCGTTTCTGGGAAGCTCGACCCATATCCTTCCGCCCAGGAAGTGACGAAGGGCAAAATCCATTCATGCGGAGGTCCTCGAAGGCATGGCGAGGTTGTCGGGAAGGAGGGGTCCTTTTTTGGCCGGAGGAGTGTGCATCCGCATGATGGGGTGATGAGGATTCGGTGGCGCGCAAGGGTTACCGGCTGGATTTAGGCCGCGTGGATTACCTCCGGGCCTGGGAGCTGCAGCAGAGACTGGCCGTCGCCCGCTCAGAGGAACGGATCCCGGATGTGCTGCTGTTCCTGGAGCATCCGCCGACCTACACCCTGGGAAGGCGTACCCGGCCGGAGCACCTGCTCGTGGATCGATCCACCCTTGAAAGCGAAGGTGTGGCCGTGCATGTTGTGGACCGGGGCGGCGACATCACGTACCACGGGCCGGGACAGCTGGTCGGCTATCCCGTCATCAGCCTTGAAGGAAGAGCCGGCGGTCCGAGCCGCTATCTCAGGGATCTCGAAGAGGTGATCATTCTGGGCCTTTCGGCCTTCGGCATCGTTTCGGGCAGAATGCCGGGGTTCACGGGGGTCTGGGTGGGGGAGGCCAAGATCGCTGCCATCGGGGTCCGGATCAATGCCCGACGTGTCACCACCCATGGCTTTGCGTTGAATGTCTGCCCCGACCTGGGCGCCTTCAGTCGGATCATCCCCTGCGGCATCAGGGAGAAGAGGGTTACTTCCTTGCAGGAGATCCTGGGAAGGGAACCCCCGTCGAGCGCCCTGTCCGACCGTCTCACCGAAGCCTTCGAGAAGGTTTTTGAGGTGCGCATGAGGCAGCTCAATTCAAAATGTGTTGCGTATTCGATTGGTGGAATACTCGAAGGAGATGCCGGTTCATCGGGCATAATTCAGGAGCACTGAGAGAGGACGGGGCCCATGAGCCGAACGAACCACCAGCCGGATCCACCCAAACCGCCATGGATTCGCGTGCGCATGGCCCACGGTCCCGTCGTGGAACGTGTCCGGAGGCTGCTGCGGAGCAGATCGCTCCACACCGTGTGCGAGGAGGCTCTCTGTCCGAACCGGGGTGAGTGCTGGGGGAGCGGCACCGCGACCTTTCTCATTATGGGGGATACTTGTACGCGCAATTGCCGTTTCTGTGCGGTCCGAAGCGGCGAGCCGGAGCCCCTGAACCCCGACGAAGCGTCGCACATCGCCGAAACCGTGAAGGCCCTGAACCTCACTCACGTGGTGATCACATCCGTCACCCGGGACGATCTCCGGGATGGTGGAGCTTCGGCATTTGCCCGAGTTATTGGGAGAATGCACGAGTTTGCGCCGGGATGCAGGGTCGAGGTCCTCGTTCCGGATTTCCGGGGCGATGACGAGGCATTGGGCCGGGTCATCGGGGCACGCCCCGATGTCCTGGCCCACAATCTGGAGACGGTAAGACGGCTCTACCCTCGCGTGCGTCCTCAGGCCGATTATGACCGATCCCTGGATCTCCTCCACAAGACCAGAGTAAAGGCCCCGGAGATCATCACCAAATCGGGCATCATGGTGGGGTTGGGGGAGGAATGGGAAGAAATCCTTGAAGCCATGAGCGACCTGCGGGCTGTTGGATGTGACTTTCTGACGGTGGGGCAATACCTGCGTCCTTCGAAAATGCAGATCTCCGTGACGCGCTACATCCAGCCGGAGGTTTTTGAAGCCATAGGAAGAGCGGCACGCGAAGCCGGCTTCCGGTGGGTGGAGGCCGGCCCTTTCGTGCGGAGCTCCTACCACGCCGAAACAGCATTCCGCAGCCTCCGGCCTTTCAAGACTGACTCCGCCTCTACGCCCTCCCCGCGCTGAGACCATGGGGAGGATCAGACCCGCCCGGCTTGGCCTCACGCCTGCCAGCTGCACTGCTGGAGCAGACTCCTTGTGAATTGTGGAATTTACTTGACTCAACCTGGATGTTTATCCTATCTTCACCTTTCGTGTTTTTCCTGGAATTTCAGATGATTGACAGTGAAATGCCGGGGGCTCGGGTTTGTGTTCCCAACATGTCCCACTTCAAAAACCTTCGAAGCAGGCGGCTCAGGATTGCAGAAGCCCATCACCGGAGCCGGTTGCCCTCTGGGAGGAGCGCGGTCGTGCAGGGCTGCGATGATCTGAGAAAGGAAGAGAAATGAAAGAGGACGTTGCAAAGGTTCGTACGTTCGCCCTCATTGCTCATGGAGGTGCCGGCAAGACTTCTCTCGCCGAAGCGATGCTTTTCAATGCGGGGGTGACCACTCGCCTCGGCAAAGTGGATGAGAACACTTCCGTCATGGACTACGAACCTGAAGAGGTGAAGCGCAAGATCACCATCAGCACATCTTTCAACACCCTCACCTGGAACAAGCACCAGTTGACACTCATCGACACTCCCGGCGACTTCAATTTCATCTCTGAGACCAAGACATCCATGCAGGGAGCCGATGCGGTGGTGGTGTTGGCGGATGCGGTGGACGGAATCCGGGTGCAGACGGAGAAGGTGCTGGAGTTTGCAGACGAATACGACCAGCCGCGCATGATCTTCGTGAGCAAGATGGACCGCGAGCGCGCGGATTTTCTGGCGAGGGTCCAGGAGCTTCAGAACAGCCTCGGCAAGCAGTGCATCCCGGTCCAGATCCCCCTCGGGACGGCCGAGAGCTTCAAAGGGGTGGTCGATATACTCTCACAAAAGGCCTATGTATTTGACAGCGGCGACAGCGGCAAGTTTGCCGTCCAGGATATGCCCGCAGACCTTGCCGACATGGTAAGCAAATACCGCGAGGAGTTGATCGAGCAGGTGGCGGAGGCCAAGGATGAGCTGCTCGAGAAGTACCTGGAAGAGGGAGAGCTCTCTGCTGAGGAACTCGTCCAGGGGTTGCGGTATGCCGTTATCAGCCGGAAGCTCATTCCCATCACCTGCGGTACGGGAACGGGCAATATTGCCATCCAGCCGTTGATGGACTTCATCGTGAGCAACTTCCCGTCGCCGGCCGATCGAGGAGCCGTCAAAGGCGAAGCACCCGGCGGTGGCGCTGAGCTTCTGCGGGAGCCGGATCCGTCCGCCCCGTTCAGTGCGCTGGTCATCAAGACCATCAGCGACCCTTATGCCGGCCGCCTCTCCGTCATGCGTGTGTTTTCGGGAAGCCTCTCAGCCGATGCCAACGTCTTCAACGCCACCAAGGGCGCCAAGGAACGGTTTGGCCAGCTCCTCCGGCTCAAAGGCAAGTCTCAGGATTCCATTCAGTCCGCCGGTCCGGGTGATATCGTCGCCGTGGCGAAGCTCAAGGAAACGGTGACGCAGGATACGTTGTGCTCGGAAAAGGACCCCATTGTGTTCCGGCCCATCGAGCTCCCGCCCGCCGTCTATTCTCTGGCGGTGGAGCCCAAGAGCAAGGGCGACGAAGACAAGATCTTTTCGTCCCTGACCCGCCTGATGGAAGAGGACCTTACCCTCAAATTGGAGCGAAACGAAGAAACGCGGGAGATGATTCTCTCCGGCATGGGTGAAATTCACATCGAGGCCACCGTTGAGAAGCTCAAACGGAAGTTTGGGGTCGAAGTGAACCTCAACCTGCCAAAAGTGTCTTACAAGGAAACCATCAAAGGGAAAACGCGGATACAGGGCAAATACAAGAAGCAGTCCGGTGGGCGGGGCCAGTATGGCGACTGCACCATCGAGATGGAATCCCTTCCGCGGGGATCGGGATTCCAGTTTGTGGACAAGATTGTGGGCGGTGTGATCCCGAAGCAGTATATCCCGGCCGTTGAAAAGGGCATTGCCGAAGCGGCCCAGGAAGGCGCCATCGCGGGCTATCCGGTCATCGACTTCAAAGTGGATCTGGTGGACGGTTCCTACCACACCGTGGACTCGTCAGAAATGGCATTCAAGATCGCCGGGTCCATGGCTTTCAAGAAGGCGGTGCTGGAAGCAAAACCCACCCTGCTCGAACCCATCATGCTCATGGAGATCGTGGTGCCTGACGACTGCATGGGCGATGTCATCGGCGACCTGAACTCAAAGCGCGGGAGAGTCCTTGGAATGGAGACCAAGGGCAAAAAGCAGATCATCAAAGCCAATGTCCCCCAGGCTGAGGTGCTGAGATACGCACCGGATCTGCGTGCCATGACGGCGGGCCGCGGAATGTTCACCATGAGCTTCTCACACTTCGAGGAGGTCCCCGGCCAGTTGCAGGAAAAGATCATCGAAGCCTCCAAACAGGAAGAAAAGTAGTCGAGGGAAAACCGTTTGACACGACGAATGGAGCTTTTGGAGTCGAGTCTCTAAAGTGTTGAAAGCAGGGAGGTCCGGTACGGACCTCCCTGCTTTTCGGATTTCGCCTGTCCACTTAACAACCAGCAACTCCATCCCAATTCCAATGATCTTCGGGACCACCTCTTGCCGGCATGATCGCTACATCTAGTTTGAAATGTTGTGGTTGACCCGACTGGGTGAAATAGGAGCAGACCTTCATTTGTCCTGTTCCAGGATGGACGGCCACGGAGGTCTTGCAGGACTCAATGCTTCCTCCAGCCGAATCATTGGAAAAGGAAGCAGGAATCCAATAATATTCTTGAGAAACGGAAGCTCCAGAACGATACTTACTCAGTATTCTTCACTTTCAGCAGGGGTTGACTCAGAAGACTATGAATGAAGCCGAGTCAGAGATGTTGGGATTTTCCGGCATCATCGAGTGGATACAGCTCGAAAATGTGATCCAGCTCATTTGCCTTGCCCAGATGCGCCTCATACTCGAAGTCAAGAGTGGAGACCAGAGGGGGGAGGCATTTGTCAGTTCGAGCGCCGTCGTCCACGCACAAACCACTGAGCTGCAAGCGGAGCAAGCCTTCTTGGACATTCTCCGCTGGGAGAACGGTGAGTTCGAGACTCGGCCCTTGCTCGAAGAAGTGACTCCAAGCATCAACCGTCCGTGGGAGTATCTCCTCATCGAAGCCTTCCGCCTCCGCGGCATGAGGACTGAAGCGCGACTCATGGCCGACGAGGATTCGGGTGACGATGAAAGCGAGATCGGTTTCTCCGGAAAGCTGGAACAGATTCCGCTCACTGACCTCATCCAGTTGATTTGCTCGGCAAATGTGGACTACCTGCTGGAATTGCAGGGTGAGGAAGGATCATCCGGAACCATCAGCATTGCTTCGGGTACCGTGCGACACGCCGTCCTGGGCGATCTTGAAGGCGAGGATGCCTTTTTCAGGCTTCACGAATGGAAGCACGGGACGTTCACGGCTCGCCTCCATCCTTTTGACGGCGTCATCTCCATCGAAAAACCGACAGACTTCCTGCTCACGGAGGTTATGCGGGCCCAAGATGAACGTTCGGGCGTGGATGACGATGAAGAAGAAGGTAAAGCCGAGAGTCTTCTGAAAACCCTTCAGAAGATGAAGATGATCGAAAAGATGCGTCTGGCCACCACCGGCGACCGCGAAGTCAGAAACTACCTGATTCGAGACCCCAGCCGGCTCATTCAGCTCGCGGTCATCAGCAATCCCAGGATCTCCGATACCGAGGTGACGGCCATCGCCAACTCGAAAAGTGTTGACGAGGAGGTCCTGCGAAGGATCGCCAACAATCGTGAGTGGATGAGGATGTACCAGGTGCGGTCGGCTCTGGCCAAAAACCCCAAAACCCCCCTTCCCATCGCATTGAAGATGGTCCCGACGCTCCAGGCCCAGGATCTGAAAGTGATCAGTCGGAGCAAGACCGTCCCCATCGCTATAGCTCAGGCCGCACAACGCCAGGTGCGTGAGAAAATCTGAACCGTTTTTCCGACGAGGAGTCATTGGATGCCGGATATATCCGAGGCTTTCAACAGGACCGCGGCCATCATCACGGTGAGCGATCGAGGTTCAAGGGGGGAGAGGGAGGACGCCTCAGGCGAAGCCATTGAGGCCGTCCTCACTCAGAGCGGATTCCAAGTTCTTCACAGGGTGATCGTCCCGGACGAAGTCCCCATTATCCAGTCTGTGCTCCGCCGATTCGCAGACGAGCAAAAGGTGGGGTTGATCGTGACCACGGGCGGAACTGGAGTCAGTCCACGGGACGTGACTCCCGAGGCCACCCTGGCAGTATTGGACAGGATCGTACCCGGCATGGCCGAGGCGATGCGTGCATCAAGCCTTCAGAAGACTCCCCATGCCATGATCTCCCGGGCCGTGACTGGCATTCGGGGATGGACCCTCATTGTAAATTTGCCGGGAAGCCCCCGTGGAGCTGCTGAAAACCTCAATGTCCTTCTTCCAGCCCTTCCCCACGCCCTTCAAAAAATCCAGGGAGACATGTCGGACTGCGCGAAAACCTGATTTCCCTGATATCGCTGATCGAGGGTCTGCGCCTCAGGACTCCTCGCCAAATCCCTGGCTCACCTCGGCTCGCTTCAGCGAATACTTCTCATTCAGTTCATCTTTCTTGCGGAGGTATTCGCTGTTGATCTCATCAATGACTCCATCCACCTTGAAAACATCGGATTCGACTTCTTCAACAATCCTCAACTGCTGCTGAACAGACGGCATGCCTTGCCAGTCGACGGCGCCCTGCTTGTGGAGAGCGTAGACTTCGGCTCCAAGACCGCTGTGGGCTTTGGCGAGCTTCTTCATGGCACCTGCTTTTTTCCACTTCTGGACCTGAACTTTGAGGAACTTCAAAACGCAATACAGGTTGGAATAGCCATACTGCATGGCGTAATAACCCAGCTTTTTCAAAAACTCGACCACCTTACCCAATAGGTTTTTCATCTCTCACTCCTCGTTTCTGTGTGAAGGCGTGTTGAGGCTGTGTCGTCAGCCAGACCCGTCGAGCGTGAAATGTTGCGTCTAAGAGGATGTCCGCGAACACCTTTTTGTCATTTCGAACGGAGCGTAGCGGAGAGAGAAATCTGGTAATCTCGTGATGTTACGATGAACAAAAGATTTCTCGCTCTCGCTCGAAACGACAGCTTTCGGGCAGCCTCCCGGTACTACACAACGAAAATTTCTGTCAGTGCGCAGGCTTGCAGTTGTCCCCTCTCCAACGGCAAGGGGGGAGAGGGGGTTTCGAAATCTCCTTGTCGTCTAAGCCAGTCCTTCTGAAAATGAACGGGCCTATGGGGGCGGCCTTCAGCCGCGATCAGGCTTCGATCGCGCCTGCAAGCCACTCCTACAGTCACGAACCTTTCAATCCTTAACGTGTAAGGCTCCACCTGACGGCCCCTCAGGCAACCCCACCCCCAGCGCGCGCCTCAGACCTTCGGCCATTCGTGCAGTATGCGATCCTCCCCAGTAGACCCTTCGGCATCGAGAGCACCTGTGAAATCTCGCAACCGTCTCAAAAATATAGTCCGGAACCAGGCCAAATACGTCCTGGCGATCCACCGCTTCAAGGAGTTCATTGCAGCGGATGCAGCGTGCGAGGAACTGCCCCGGCTCCATTCGAAGGGGAAGTTGAGCATGCAGTTCGCGAATCTGGTCCATGGGCGCGTTTTGTTGGAGACAGATGACGTTTCTTCGTCCACGCCAGGATTGGCGGCGTGTCAAAAGAATCCAACCGGCCTCAGTGTATTCGAGCATTTTCGACTTGCCGACCGGTTCGTAAAGTGTGTCATAACCCAGAATGCGCAGCCATTTTGCCACCTTTCCGAGCATGCTATCAACCACAAAACGTCTTTCTAGAGCCCCGTTCCTCTCCATCCTGCACGATCCAGATCGATCTTTCGGAGTCCGCCGGGAAAGTTCACCTGGAAAGCACCCGCCTGGAATTCCTTGACACTCTGAATCTGATCGACCCTCACCTCCAGCCGCCATTCCTCAGCAGAAAACACCAACCGCTCGGGAACCTTGCGTGCAGCCAAATCAACAGGCGGCTCATAGCGCACGGTGATGTCCTGGGAGCCTCCAACCACCTGGACCTGCCTGAGTGTGAAAGGGCTTGTCCCAAACTCCCAGGTCGTCTTCCACGGTTCAGAGAGGTCCTGGGCCTGTGCCCGCCATGCCGAATTCGTGGATGTGCTCTTCAGCTGTGCCAGATATTTCCTGGGGACCACGCCGGCCAGGCTGTAAATGAATGTCTCCATGGGCATAGGAAGACCCAGGAACTGCTGAATGAGGGTTTCAGGCCGGCCGGCTGTGTAGATCGCCTTCTCTGAAGGAACCCAGAGACTGGCCTGGTCCCGATCGAATAACAACAAGCCCACAGACTGCCCGAAAGGATTCAGGGCTTCAATGCGCAGCGTGTCGGGTGGATCCGCCAGAACCATGGTTCGAAGCCGGCGCAACGTTCCCTTGGTGCTCTCAGCACTGATATGCACTACCGCCTGATAGCCGTCCCACTCCCGGGCGCGCTCGTCGAGAACAGCCATCCGGTCCTCGAGCGGCATCGGCGCGACCCACTGCTCCAGAGCGACGCGGCGTGCACAGCCCGTCAAAGTGAGGAAAGCGAAGGCCATGACGAGGGCCATACCATGATGAGACTTCATTGAAGGGACTCTACCTTCTGTCGAACCTTGTCCGGTTCCGTGTGCTGAAAATCGATGGCCTTTTGATAGGCTTCCACGGCCTCCCTGGTCCTGCCAAGCGCCTTGTAAATGTCCCCCAGATGCTCGTGAATCACAGGATCCCTCGGGACGCGCTTGATCGCCTTCTCAATGATCTCGAGCGCCTTGCGAGGCTGGCCCATCTTGTAATAAACCCAGGCGAGGCTGTCCATGATGTAGCCGTCTTCCGGTTCCTCTTCCAGAGCCGCCTGGATGAGCTCCTTGGCTTCGACGAGGTTGATTCCCATCTCAGCATAGGTGTAGCCGATGAAATTCAGAGCGTTGGCATTTTTCGGCTCAAGGACAAGAAGCTTCCGCATCACATCGATGGCTTCCTGCTTGCGATTGAGCTTGTCCAGGATGACGCCCTTTCTGAAGAGCAGATCGCGTTCCTCGGGAGCGACCTCAATTCCCTTATTCAGCGCCTTGAGTGCTTCTTCATACTGCTGCTGCTCCTCCCGCAGGACTCCGAGATACAGGTAGGCATCGGCAGCATCGGGCTGCTTCTCAATGACCTCCTCCAGGACACGTTCGCCGCTCTCGTAGTCCTTCATCTTGGAGAAAAGAAGGGCCAGCCGGATTTGAGCGGTCAGCCAAAGGGGACTGTTCCGCGAAATCAGTCGAAAACTGAGAATCGACTGATCAGTATCCCCCTGTTCTTCATAAGTGGACGCCAGATAGTACAGTGCCTGGTCGTATTGCGGCTGCTCCTCGAGCAGATTGGTAAAATCCTCGATGGCTGCCACGTAATCCTTCTGCTGCAGATGGATGATCCCGATTTTCAGCCGGCTCTCGATGTCTTTGCGATTCAGCCTGAGCAGCTTGTCGAACTGCTGGAGGGCTTCGTCAGCCTTCCCCTGGCGCATATAGAGATTTCCCAGTCTTGTGTAGGCCTGAACGCTGCTGGAGTTGAAAGAAATGATGCGCAAATAGGTCTTCTCGGCATCCTGGTTCCGGTCCGTCACTTCCTGAATGTAGGCCAGATCCAGAAGTGCGTTCTCAAAAGTGGGATCCAGCGCCAAAACTTCCTGGTACATGGATTCGGCCTGGTCGTAAAACTTGATATCCAGGAACACACGCGCTTTGTAGTATAGGGCAACGGGATTATCCGGCAGGAGGACGCGAAGACGGTCAAAGACTTCCATGGCCTTGCCGAAACGGCCTTCCTGGGCGTAAAGGGCGCCCAGAAGCAGGTAGGCATTTTCGTTGGACGGATCCATGGAAATGACGTGCTCGTAAGAGTCGATGGCCTTACGATTCTGACCCAGTCCCGCATAGAGCTGGCCCAGCAGCATGTAGGCCGGTTCGTACTGAGTATCGTAAGTCGCAGCCTCCTCGGCCAGCTTCAGTGCCGCATCTATCTTCCCCTGACGCACGTAGAGCGTTGCCAGCTCCGTCATGATCAGGGGATTCCTGGGCTCCTTCTTGAGAGCACTGCTGTAAGCGTCAACCGCAGGGTCGATCTGATTGGCCCGCAACTCGATTTGTGCTACAAGGTAATCGTAGTAACTGTCGGCTCGGGGAAGTTCCTTAGGTGCCGGCATCAAGGGGGACCACGTGGGCACCGGATAGGAACGCTGGCCGGTGTATGCGCACCCGCTGAGGATGAGGAGGGCTAACAACCAGAGTGAGGGCAATTTCATAGTTGATATAAGGTTATCCTCGCGTTCCGTATAAGAAGAAAAAATTTACTGAAAACAGTAAAATAGGTCTGAAATCCACTACCACATTTGCCAGGGGGCGTCAACGCTTTCCCC
>CAZEOY010000001.1:24146-25796 GCA_964513835.1 uncultured Syntrophobacteraceae bacterium | reverse complement strand
AAGGCAACCGCCAAAGACTGCAACGGCAAGCCCTACGAGTACGAGACGCAGGGCGAGTCTGAGGAGTACAGGGAGCTGGTCCGGGACGCCTGTGCGGGCGAGGATGGCCCGAACACGTACGAGTGGAACACCGGGGTCGCGCCATGAGCAAGCTGGATGCCATCGTGGCGAGCATGAAGGACGTGGGGAAGTCGAAGCTCCAGATCGACAGGGCTGATCCCAATCTCATCGCAGAGGCCATCGTCCGCGGCGCCAAGCATCGATCGTGGTCCGATGCCCAGTGCGTGGGGTCATTTCATCATTACACACTAGTTGTGGACGGCGTAGAAGTCGAGTTGATCACCACTCAGCCGGTGGATGAGAAGGAAGCCAAGGCCGCCGCGTACGCGGGGCTTACGATCCAGGACTACCGTCGAATGAGGCGGGGGGAGTAGTACCGTGGAGGTCGAGGTCATCACCACCTATCGCTGCCCCTTCTGCAAGGAGACCTACGACACCCGCCAGGAGGCCGAGCGGTGTCTTGCGAAGGGGTTCAAGCCTCTGTTCGAGATTGGTGACATCGTGGTTCCTCAGGCCGCTGCCGACAAGAAGAACCCGCACTGCCGCTATGGTTGGTTCGATGGAGATAAGCGGTGGGTCTACAAAGACCTGCCAACCGCTGGTCTTCACGGCCATCGTGGGATCGATTTCTACTACGTGGTCACTCACGTGGAGGCGCGTGGCAGCCGCGTCGGGGAAGGTCCCCATGAGCCCGTGTATCATGTGGTCACGGCGGCCATGACGGGAAGACAAGGACACGTAGGCGGGTGGACAACGCAGCAGGGTCATATCGCGATGGCCAAGGTGGATGATCCGCCGAAGTTCGTCGTGCGCGACTCGAAGCGTTTCATCGGGACGGCGATGAGCAACTTGCTATAAGAGCCAATTTTTTGACTCTTACTGGTCGTTTTTTGGCATAAGGGATCAATTTTTGGTTGGTAACGAATCGGGCTCTCGCTCGTAAGATGGGTCATGACGAACAACGAGAAGATCACCGTGCTGAAGGAACTCATCGAGCGCCAGGTCGCCGGAGCCGATGAAACGGTCAAGGCGTTCGCGGCCAAGCTGGCAGGCCCCCACCCGTCGCACGAGCTGGAGTGGGCCGACAATGCCTTCGCGGCAGCCGCAAAGGTCGAGGTGTTCGGCCAGGCGCTCCGATTCTTCGGAGCCGAGGGCTTCAAGCCCGAGGAGTATCTCGCCAAGTTCGAGCGGGACTTCCTCATCCGGGCGCGCAACGTCAGCTCGTCATCCTCGGCGAGCCACAACTTCATCGCCCAGCATCGCATCGCGGCCATGGCCGAGCTGATCGATCTCTTCCGTGGAGCGCTGGCGTGAAGCAAAAGCTCTACGCCCTCTGGCGCTACGACCGGTTTCCTTATCTCCTGGGCGGCCCTGTGGAGGAGTTCGGGCCGGACGGCAAGGTCAAGGTCAGCAACTACGGGCACAGCTGGTTCATGCCCGTTAAGATCCTGCCTCTGACGGTCGGCGAGAAGCTCCAAGAGAAGCTCAGGGGGCTGGAGGAAGAGTACAGGACGGCGCAGAAGCAGATCGACAACGAGTTCAAGACGAAGCTCCTCAAGGCCCAGATCGTCGGCAAGCCCGACGAGGGGG
>CAZEOY010000001.1:13527-24136 GCA_964513835.1 uncultured Syntrophobacteraceae bacterium | reverse complement strand
CCCTCCTGGAATGCCGGAGCCCTGGAGGTAACCCATGTCGTGGGAGGATGGGAGTGAGAAGGACCGCACCTGGATGAAGGAGCACAGGCATCAGACCTAGGTGCCGGACTGGGTGCGCCGTGCGCTCCAACCCAACGAGGTTCCCTGTTACGATCCCATGGCGAACAACGGCAACGGGGCATGGTTCGGCGTCCTGGATGGTGACACGGATGATTGGCGGAACATCCGTCAGCTGGAGGCCCCGGCGCTCAAGCTGAAGTGGTACCAGAGGCATACGGACCAGCTGTGGAACGCCGACTGCGCCTGTGGGGCCACCGTGACCGGGTTCGAGATCCAGCACCGGGAGGCAGCAGAGGAGTGGCACTTCAAGATGGCGGAGTCCGCCAGACAGCGCGGCAACAAGTACTTGCCCTGCGGTGTTCCGCCCAAGTGCGCGAGCCTCGGGTGTGAGGGCACGGCTACGCCGATCTCAGACGTGTGCGACTCTTGCCTGGGAAAGATGAACAAGCTGTGCCGCCATATGAAGCGGCCGAGCGAGTGCCTGGAATGCCGTACCCGGATGTCGTAAGCAGGTCTCCCTAGACATTCGCGGTCGCGAGAGCGAATCTTGGCCATGGACTACGACCCCATCCGCGATGAGCACAAGAAGTTCACCCTCAAGGAGTTCACCGAGATCCTCAAGAAATGCACAGAGGAATATGGTGAGATCTTCGATGGAGCCAATGAGTTCACGAAGGGCGAACACACGTTCGATGAGTGGATGCGATCCTTCGGTCGGTGGATGAGCTGGTAGCGTGGCGGAGATCATCCACGACTTCTTGGACAACTGGGAGGTGGCTCTCTTTCGCGAGATGGCAGCCACCAGTAGCGCGTGGACCGCTGGCCGGCAAAAGACCGGCTATGAGGTACTGGACATCAAGAAGAAGCACCCGGGCGGCCCTGGGAACTGTGTCGCGCGAGCGCTTGCGCGGGTCGGCTACGTCACAGACGACCTGTATGACGTGTACCTGATCCGTTACCAGCAGAGCCACTTCATCCCAAAGCACAAGGACGCCGCCGGCATGCAGGGTAAGCGACATCGCCGGCTCAATGCGCTGGTTACTCGCGCCAAGTACGGCGGGGATCTATGGATCGACAACCGGCGGATCGACCTAGAAATCTGCGATGCGGTTCTCTTCTACCCTGATGACGAAGAGCATGAGGTAACAGCGGTCCATGGGACACGCTTGCTCTTCTCCGTAGGAGCGTGGATCGATGTACCATGACGACAGGAGGAAGTGGCGAGTAACGGTTTCTCCGACCGTTTCCGAGCCGGATCGCAGAAACATCGGTTACTTCAACTGGCGATTAATGGCTTTCCTGACGGCATACCTGTACAGCCGTCGCCACCCAACTCACCTGGTGGAGGTTTGCGCCAAGGTTGGGCATTGGGTTCAGCAACCCGTGTTCAGGTTCAGCGACGGCCCTTATCGGTAACGTTGCGCTGACTTGCCCGTACAATAGGGCATGCGCAAGCTCACGGCGTCCCAGCTCACCGAACGCGAAAAGGTCGCTCACGCCCTGGTCGATGCGGCCGAGGCCGTCCGCGCAGCAGTCGAGAAGTACAACACCAAGATGTCCGAGGCCTGGGTCGAGGTCGATAAGGCGGTCGAGGAGTATAACCGCAAGGTCGAGGACGCGAACAACTTCATCCAGGAGATCCACTCCGATATGGAGTCGTACTACGACGAGAAGTCGGAGAAGTGGCAGGAGGGCGAAGCTGGCCAGCTCTACCGGGAGTGGCTGGAGGCCTGGACCAAGGAAATCGACGACTGCGAGCTGGATCAGCCGGATGAGCTGGAGGAGCCCGATCTCGCGGACGACAGCGATATCTACGACCCGTCGGAAGAGCCCTAGACAATCCCGCCTTGTCGGCGCAGGGTGATCCCAATCAGGACGCCCTGCAATGGAACCCCGGTCCTACCTAGAAGGTTCAAGCTCCATGTCTGGAGGCCAATCGAGAGGCCCGAGGAAGGAGAAGAGGGATACTACGAGCAGGTGGAGCAAACGCTCGAAACCTCTGAGAAAGGCCCGATTCTTGTCGAGGAAAAGTGGGTGGGAAAATTCCGCCCGGCCACGCCCGAGGACGAGGGACGCAAGGACAGCGTGGTGGTCTACACCCCCGACGATGAGTTCAAGCCGTTTCGCATTGTTCCTGTAGAATCCGCGGTCAAGATGCGGACCAAGAAAAAGAAAAAAGAGAAGCACGAGCCACCGCTAAAATTCGAGATCCTGCGCTGTAACGGCCCCTGCAAGGGCAAGCTGGCATTGGCCGTAGCCAGACACGGCGATTCCTCCACTCGCCTCACCTCCCACAAGTGCGCTGGGTCCTGGTCTGTCGTAGAGACTCTGAAGGTGGATGAGCGGGGCGTCGAGGATCTACTAGCCACCCTGGAGTGCCCACGGTGCGATGGGTACTTCGGCACGTGTCCTCACTGCGACAAGTGCCCAAGGTTGCTGCCCATGCCCGATCCCGGAGGAAGAGTGACAACCGTCCATATTTACGACACTTTCGAGCAGCCTGCGACTCGCTGGCGGATCGCTGTCATGCCCAAGCGCAAGTACATCAAGTGTCCCGCCTACAGGCTCCTGAAGTGTGTGTCCTGCAAGAAGAAGCACCGAGCCGAGAACATGGTCGTCAAAGCCCTTCTACGACGAGACCTACGTGTTCTGTAAGCGTGGCTTCAAGCGAGGATGCCGCGCAAAGAAGTAACAAGTCACCGGGCTCTACGTACAATGAGCCACGCAGGGCCGCCGAGTATTTTTGGAAGCCAACAGCTCCGCTTGTACCCGCACAGGGCAAGGGAGCCCCGTTCAACGAGGGGATCAATGGGTAAGCGCAACTACCGGGTATGGGACATGGGAGTCTGGACCCAGAAGGACAAGAACCCTGTGGAGGTCACGCTGAAAATCGACATGGGTCAGTTGGTGCGGTCGATGATGTCCTCTGCGCGCAAGTCCTCGCGCGGAAGAGCCCAGCGGGTCTACGGAGCTATCGTCATGGAGATCAAGCCAGAGAGGAAGCGGTGACGGATGGGTCTGCAATGGAAGGAGCTGACACCGCATCATTGGAGTTCTTCCGGCGGTGACATCAAGCTGGTGGACGGCAAGTACTGGTTCTATCGACCAGATGGCTCCGAGAGCGGACCATTCTAGACCCTGGAGCACGCCAAGAAGGTCGCCAACCGCTACGTTGCAGCCTGGATGACCCACACAGCCCTCAAGGACGGCTAGGAGCGAGCTAGACAATCGCGGGATCTTGGCTGATTCTCTGCGTCATGAGCGCAGAACCGAGGCCGGGCTCCGCTTGGCGCCATTTCAAGGGTCACGCCTACGTTGTCGAGCGGGTCGTCCGTCACTCGACCGATCTCGCACCCCTTGTCATCTACCGGAATACTGAGACGAACGAGTACTGGGCGAGACCCCTGGCCGAGTGGCACGACCATATCGAGCGTCCTGAGTACTCGGGGCCAAGATTCAAGGAGATCGGATAATGGCAAACGACAACCGGAACGTGATCCTCAGCCCTGCCCCGGAGGGCTACAGCGGCTGGCGGGCGCACATCCCCGGCGTACCCGGTGAGTACCGCGGTCTGTCCTGCTTCGGGGATACCATCCCTGAAGCGCTGGAGAAGCTCGCCAAGTCCCTGCAAGAAGAGATGGAAGTGCAGGCTCGCGAATGTACTTGCAACCCCGCCACTGCTGTCAACGGCCGCTGCACAAAGTGTGGCGGTGCGGTCTCTGGCTAGGTAGTATACGGACCATGCCGCACACGGGTGCTCCGATTTCATTCCCCAAGCCGGTCGTTCTTCCTGTCCCCGACTTCAGCATGATGAATTGCAAGGAGGCGGCGGACTGGTGCCGTATCCATGCTGCTCAGCAACCCGGCCTGAATAGGCTGGCAGAGTGGCTGGAAGAAATGGATCTCGGACGTAAGGCAATCTACGAAGCTCAGTGCGCTCTGGCGAAGGCTAAATGGTGATCCAGTGCCTCGCTGCGAAATGGTGTACTTCTGCGCACTCAAAGAGAACACGTCCGAGGAGTGGGAGCGGAAGCGCTGCATCCACGAGGAAGGACGGGACCACCAGAAACTGAAGGCCTGGCGCGAGGATGGCACGGAGTACGACTCCGAGTACGAAGAGCACGAAACCGCCGAGGGTCTCTGGTTTGACTACAACTGTCAAGAACCATTGTGTTCTTTCTCGGAGGTTCAACGCTTGGCGAGGATGGTCTGGATTGGCGTGTCGAGGCGAGGCATGGTGTGGCGCGGTGTGGTCGTTTCCGGCAGGGCGTGGCAGGGCGCGGCAGGCGTGGCAAGGCGAGTGTTGGGATAACCATGGCGAAGTGCGGCGTGGTAACGGCAGGCGGGGTACGGTTTGTGATGGAATGGCAGGGCTAGGCCAGGTCGGGCCGGGTGGAGCGTGGATCAGCAGGCAAGGTCAGGTGTGAATTGGCCCGGTGGAACGCTATACGCCCAGGCTGCTAGAGATGAGTTCCCGTTTCTCACTTATAACCCGGACCGCGCAGAACAAGCCTGGTTCGTTTCTGTTTTTTTCCCCCCCAGCAAAGCAATGCCTTCCGCGCAAATCCTTGCGCAGATCCTAACTTCCTTAACTAACCTATTACCCCTCCTTTAATGGATCACCTATTAGCGAGCCCATGTTCCAACTCCTGGCTCGCGCAAATATTCGCGCAATTCTTGATCGATCGACCCCCTGACAAGGGGTGTGGAGTTGGTATTCAAGGGGTTAGAGAGCAGTAGGGGCGCGATAGGACGAAAGGGGCCTGTATTGGTGGCGCGATAGGACGAAAGGGGCCTGTATTGGTGAGGAAAACTCCCCTCCCGACAGAAAAAATCATCGGGAGAAAGTTGCGCAAATGGTCCCGCCCAGGCGTAGGGCTAGCGTAGCCTCATGGGCAGATCCCAACCTACTTCCCGGGCTACTCCCGTGATCCCATAGGGGATCTGGCGGGCGCACTAGCCACTTGGGCGCATCATCTAGCATACGGATGAGCCGGCAGATCATTACAAGCCGGCAGAGTTTTCCGGTCAGCGCTTTTGCAGCGGGCTCCCGGGAAAACTCCCCAGCTGAGCCCCGAAAGACCGAGGCCTGGCACATCCCTGGGAAGGTGGAGGACGGGAGCCGGGCCTCGGTAGATGGGGCGACGCGCTATCGTGCGAAGCGGGGACCCCTTTCTATTTGTCCATGGATCTACTACCCACCTACGGGATTGTCAAGGACGACTTCATCGAGACCGTCCGAAATGTCCGAAATATACGAAATCGTTGACGTTACCCACTTGTGGCCGAGGAGCTGCTGAAGCTTCTCGACGCGGTAGTCCAAGGCCGGGTAGATCCGGGACGAAAACGTCTTGCGCATCGTGTGCGTTCCCGTCTGTCCCTGTAACTGGAGTGCCTCGAAGACCCCATGAAGCACTCGCCAGGCCTGATGCCGTGTCATCCTCCTGAGACCTCGGTACTTCACGTGGAATAACGGCAGGTCACCAGGTAGAGAGGGAAGTGGGTTGTCCCGTTTACTCGGGGTATACGGGACAGGTTCTTGCGGCTGGCTCTGATTTTCTTGGCCTTGACTATCCAGGCTACGCAGATACGGGTCGAGTGCAGCCTTGGCGATACGGTTGAGGGCGATGGACCGGGAAGCGGTCTTGCCCTTAGTGAAGCGCTTCTGGACGGTGATCTTGTCCACCAGGCGGCCGTGCTTGAGCAGGTCCCCCACATTCAGGGAGAGCAGTTCGGAGACACGGAAGCCGGTGTTGCAGCCCAGGACGAAGAGGGCTCGATTCCTGAGGGCATGGTCCCCCCGGATGGCCTGGAGAACGGCCTGGACTTCTTCTTCGCTGAGCGGTCTGCATCCCGCCATAGTCCATCTTACGGACGAGGTAGTCATTCGTTACTTACGAGTAGGGGTAACGTTTCCCCCTTTCGTTGAGATGAATGGTTAACCCATTGAAAGAAAACGCCGTGTAACGCTAGGGGATCTTGGCTGTACAATGGGGCATGTGAAACGACAACGTGAAGCCCGAGTGGCATAGGGTGGCGATGGACGAGACGCGGTTCTATGACATCGACCCCCAGGACTAGAAGTGGATCAAGGCCATCTACCAGCTCTACTGGAGTACTACTCGGGGAATCCGTTCTTCTGCTAGACCGCCCGATCCGCCCTGGATCTTCCGGGGTGGTGGTCAGAAAACTCCCCGACCCGCGCAGGCGCTTGCGCGCAAGTTAGTCCCTCTCGCTGTTGATTGCCTGGTCTGATCACCTCCAGGCTATCTAATTGGAATTACTGGGGAGATCCTTTTGATCAGCACGATCATTCCACTTCCGCACGTCGGCCCCAGTCTTCCGGCCGATGGCGCTGCCGATGAACAGGCACAGCTCGCGCGGCAGTGGGGTGTCCTTGGGCACGGCCGCCGGCCATACCCAGTAATCCAGGACGTTTGGATGCTCCCCGCCGTAGGCGTGGACGTACCCATCCTTGAAGGCCGACTTCATCGTCTCGCGAGCGAGGTCCGGCGAGATGAGGTCCGATGCTAGCGCGTGGTCACGGGCCCACAGTTTCTCGTAGATCATGACCAGAAGCCGGGTGATGTCCTCGTTCCTCGGGTCAGCGTGGCCCGACATGACGTGACGGATCGTCAGCTCGCGCACCTCCGCAGCGGACAGGGGCTCGGAATCCTTCAGGGCTTGAAGTAGGGGCTTGATCGACATGTCTCCTCGCATTTGGCATCCGAAGGTATCATACGGGCGAGCCCGCGCACACTTTCATGTAACGATTCGACTTCTTGGCCGTACGATGTAGGCATGAGGAGACTGCTCGCGATCATGTTCCCGCCGCTGGCGGTGCTCTCGTGCTACCGCCCCTTCTCGGCGGTGTTCAACTGCTTCCTCACGCTGCTCTTCTGGTTGCCGGGCGTCATCCACGCCTGGGCGGTCGTGGATGATTTCTACAACAACACGTACAACAAGCGCCTGGTCAAGAGCATCGACGGCCTTCGTCAGCCACTCCTGGCCGTAGCCGCTTCGAACACGGTTCCCCGCGCTCGCCGGGCGAAGGCTCTCCTGGAACCTAGGCCCGAGCCTGTGGATGACCCGTACGTGGGGGTGGATGGCAAGGTCTTCCGCAGGCGCAGGTAACCTGTGAAGATTCGCGATTCGCGAATCTAAATTTCCCAAGGAAAACTCCCCCGCTTACACGCGCACGCACAGGCTGTGGGCAAGCTGAGGGTACTTCTTCTGTCCACATGTCCACACACAGGTGTGAATAGAGAAAGAGGCGGTTCCTGGCCCCGGAGCATGCAGCCAGGCAGAAAAATTCGCTACTTGCATTGTACGGGCCAACCTGTCAAGTCTTTCACTGGCTACTACGGTGGCCACCAGAGAGTTTTCGCCGCCCCCCCCGTTTGCCTGCAAGGGTTGCTCCTGTTCTAGCGATTGTCAGAGAGGGCTAGTAGGCTGCTTCAGATACGGCGAAAGTGATCCGGCGGCCGATTTACGGAAATTCGGTAACGAATGGCCGGCTCGTCCGTACGATAGGGCAGGTCGCAACGGAGCGGCCGAGAAGGGCGAGGAAGATGATGAGCGACACGATGAAGAACCTGGCGAACGTCGGCATGGACGGCGAGGTGGTGTTCGATGCGACCAAGGCCCCGGCTCCCGCGCCGGTCCCGGTGGTCCGCGGCGTGACGGTGGACGCCGAGGGTGCGGCCCGCGCCACGGCGGATGAGAAGGCAGCCCGCGAGGCGGGCTTCGCCGTCCGGCCCCCGCTCTACACGATCGGCACCATGGTCGTGGACCTGGGCGTGGAGAATTTCCGCGCCTCTCGCCAGGAGTTCGAGTCCAAGCCCACGGCCCGCGAGGCGTGCGCGTCCCTGGCCCAGCGCGTGGTCGCCGAGGACCGCAAGGACCACGTGGTCGCGGCCCGGGATCTCACCATGCTGCCCGACGGCCGTCTCCAGGGGCCGCTCAACGGCCAGCCGGTCTACCCCCTCAGCCAGCGCGCCCTGGAGGGCCTCTGCACCTTCACGACGCCCGGCGGCGGGGGCTACCTGGCCGAGTGCCCGCCCGAGCTTCGGGCGACCAACATGAACCACTGGCTCCCCCGCGCCCTCCGCCTCGACAAGCGGGCGACCGACAGGGCCGTGGCCGAGTGGCTCAAGGCCAAGGAGGTGGCCGAGCGCTACGGCACGACCTTCAACGCGCCCGAGCCCAAGCCCATCCTCGTCCCCCGCGAGGTCACCGTCCGCACCCGCAAGGCCGGCGATTCCCGCGAGATCTTCGCCGTGACCGGCCCCCGCTACGGCGCCTACGACATCGACAAGATCGCGGCCCAGGTCGCGGCCGGCGTGCCCGACGACGCGCGCTGCGACATCATCTACGACGGGCACCGCGCCCGCATCAACGTCCTGTTCCACTCCAACATCCAGCCGGAGAACGCCGTCGCGGGCGAGATCTTCCGCGCCGGACTGCTCATCACCACGGACGACTCCGGCGCCGGGTCGATCAAGATCTCGGCCGAGGTCGAGCGGAACCTTTGCCTCAACCTGATCATCATCGATTTCAAGCAGTTGCTCGTGGGTTCGCGCCGTCACATCGGCACGACGGGCAACATCGCCCAGGACGTGAAGAACCACATCGAAGCAGCCATGAACAAGATCGGCTACTTCGTCCAGAAGTGGAGCGAGGCGAACGCGGAGAACGTCCTGGAGCGTTACGGCCTGGAGGACATGGAGCAGGTGTTTGAGGGGCTGGTCCGCAACAAGGTCGTCCACGTCCCCGGCTACCGCCCGGAGGAGCAGGTCAAGCGGCTCCTGGCGGCCTGGAACAAGGAGCCGATGCGGACCAAGGCGGGCGTGCTCAACGCCATCACCCGCGCCGCGCATGAGCAGACGTGGCGGACCTGGGCCACGGCCGAGGAGCTAGAGCGGAAGGCTGGCGAGCTTCTGTTCGCCAAGGAGTGGAAGGTGGAGCTTCCCAGGGAGGAGAGCATCGCCGACCTCATGTAACGAAAGGGGCCGAAGCCCCGTACTATGAGGCAAGGCCGGCCCCTTGTGGGGGCCGGCTTTTTGCCGTTGGCGAAGAGAGTTTTCCGTGGCTGCTTGTAACGAAACGGGATCTTACTACAAGGTATGAAGCCCGAATGAAGAAAGGCAGCGTTGGAGTCGCTGCTCAGTGGGCGGGACGTGACCGAGGAGGAGGCTCGGGCCTTCCCATCGCCCGGTGGTGACGCCCCGCAGCGACCGATAAGCCATCATCCCCAAGGCGTTCCCGGAAGACGGATCGGCTGCAACCGCGAACAAATGCTCACCTATGGGTGCGGACGCCAGGTAGATCCATGACACCCTTCTTCGATGAGGTGGTGTGATGAGGAGGCCGCCTTCCTTGATCTGCACCGCAGCCAAGATGCTTCTGGAGTAACCACGCAGGCGTTTGCGCGGATCTTGGAATCAGGAAAACTCCATAACCCCGAAAAGACAACATCGCCTTCTCGATTTCCTTGCGAGTGAGCATCCTACTCCTCCGCCTTGGAGCGACACGCCTTCTTATTGGCCTCCTTCTTGCGGTCCTTGAAGGAGGTCTTCCGGCCCGTCCCCACCCGCAGGGGACCGAAGGCTGCCCGAGAGCGGATCCTGGCCTGCTTGGCAGGGTCCAGCTCGATATGGATCGTGTTGCCCATGCCTGATAGTACGGACTTCTTGCGTTTTCGTTTCACGGTGTAACGAGATTCCTGGAACCTCGTACTATACACCATGCCGAAGCCGAAGCGCGTCAAGCTGCGACTCACACTGGATGTGACCTACATGGCGCACGATCCAGAGGAAGACCTGGGGGACTGTCTCCGATTCGTCGTGGACTACGGGGCCAACAACGGCCTGTTCTCCGGCAACCTCAAGTCGGAGGTGGAAACGTGGGACACGAAGGTCGAGAAGGTGGAGGAAGTGTAGAATCCGTAGATCCGCACTACCCCCAAACGATAGAAGAAGCAGGCACTTCGACCATCTCCTCCTCGCTCTCGACCTCGTTCTGATCCGGGACAACGGGGAGTTTACGGCGGCTCACCTTCGCCTCGGCGCCAGGCTTCACCCCGCGACGTCGGTTGGCCTTGCCAAGGTTCTCGATGTTCTCAGCCGCCTCGGCGCACGCTACGAGGGCCAGCCAGTCCTGGGCCTTCTGCTCGATAGAGATCGCCTGATAGGCCAAGCACTCGTTACAGCCGAAGTTGGGCCAGTCGCCCTTCACGGCCGCGTCCAGGCAGGAGTTGTAGAAGGTGCAGTCGGTCATCTTGACCGCAACCTGCTCATCCCTTCCAAGTGACTCCGCCTGGGCCTTCGTCAGTGGGATCGGATTACGCTCCATCGCAGCACCTCCTCCAGTGCTTAACATCTACCGACGCCGGAATCCCTTTTGACTACCTGCCCTTAGCTCTCACCGCTCGGTTGGCGTCAGCTTGCTTTATCAGAGGTACTAGGACTCGTAAGCTGGGTCAAGATTCCGCCCAGGGAGAAAATGCAAAGCCACGTACTCACTAGAGTTTTGCCTGATATGCGACGCA
>CAZEOY010000001.1:6970-13427 GCA_964513835.1 uncultured Syntrophobacteraceae bacterium | reverse complement strand
TGCAAAGCGGGGGCCAGGGAGTTTTCATACGAGCGCCCATCGTCGAGCGACGGGTTGGCTTCTTGCTGGGGTTGCGGCGGGTTAGGAGAGGCCGGCTAGTTCTGTGACCGCAGGCGCTCTACGATGGCACTCCAAATCCGTTCGATCTCGGCCACGTGGCCCTTATCGCCATCGATGCCGTTCCGGTGTGCGACCTCATGAACCAGGGTTGCCAGGGTTTTCGCCCGGTTCGCGAGCAGCTTCTTTGCGACGATGGCACGGCCCTCCTTGTGCTGGCCGAGCAGATCAGCCGAGCGGAAATCGGCCACGTCCACCATGCCGAGCGTCACGTCCGGGGCGGCCGTCTGCACGAGGTTGACGGCGCTTTCGAGATTGGCCCTCTCGTCCTCGGACATCTCGTGCCAGCCGTACTTCTTGACGATCTCCGCGCGGAGCTTCTCCTTCACGGTATCCATCGTGCCGATCTTCTCGGCGAGGATGGATGCCAGGCCAGCCGGAACCACGATGCCCCGCTTGCCTAGATGCTCGATATCCTTCGACTCTTCGAGCGTCTTCACCGGGATCGCATCATCGCCGTAGCGATCGGTGAACTTCTTGGTCACGAACTCCTTGACCTCCGTCGGCATGTACGGAAGCGAGTAGGAGCCCACGCCTGCCACGTCCTCCTTCCCGCTTTCGAGGAGATCGAAAAACGGGTCCAGGAGATCGGGACGCTTGGCCGCTGCCGACGACAGGATGCGCTGGGTCCGATACTTCAGGTCCCAACCGTCGATGATGCGCCGGTCACGGTCCAGATCGGCCTCCGACAGGTCATAACCGTAGGTGTACTCCTCCTTGTGCATCACGTAGATGCCCTTCACGAAGACCCGTCCCTTGAGCTTCTCCGAGAGGAGTAGGGTTCCCGCATCCGTCTCGACGCGATCGTTCTTCTCCTTCTTGATCAGCCACAGGAACTTCTCCTTCATCTTCTCCCAGACTTCCCTGGGAATGCTGCCGATCTCGACCCGAACCCTGTTGTCGTCCTTGCGCCCGCCGACGATGTTGAAGACGAGCACATCGGCATTGAACTTGTCCGACCGCTCGATCTTGGGCTCCCAGACCTCCGACCCCGAACGGATCTTTACCGGGAATCCGGCGCGCACGAGCGCCAGCGTTCCGAGCTTCAGGCCCTCGCCGAACTTTCCACGAAGGTCGGAACGACCCGTCTTCGTCGTGTGCCCGAGCAGTAGCGCCTCGTGCGGGAGCACCGCTCCGTCGTTCTCGATGCGGAGCGTATCGTTGTACCAGTCGATCTTGAGAGGAGCGCTGTACTCCACCTCCGCGTCCTTGCCGTTCTGGATCAGCTCGCGGATACCTTCCCACGCGCCCCAATTGGGCATGTAGTCGGTCTTGATGGTCAGCTCGATACGCGGCATCTCGTGTCCTCCTAGCGCATAGTACGGACAAGGGGTGACATGGTTACAAGGGATCATGCGGTTGTCGAGCAGTCACGGGGTAGAGTTTTCCCTGTAACGTTCCGCGTTTGCGGCCGTACTATAGCGCATGCAGACGTTTCTGGTCAGCGTCCCCATGAGCATCCCGTACACCGCCAACGAGTGGGAGCTGTACTCCAGCATGGAGGGCTCCGAAGATGTTGCCAAGACCCTGGCAGATACGGTGGCGAGCGAGCTGAGCTATCTCTCTGGCCGCCTTCTCACCATGCCGAAGGAGCAGTGGGACAAGGCCATCGGCGAATCCGAGTCCGCGATGCACAAGCGGCTGTGCCAGTACAGCAAGTACGGCGCAGCCGACTCGGAGCCGATCTGGCACCTGGAGTCCATCTACCGCAAGTATCGCGAGCTTGTCCTCAGCAAGAAGCGCTAAGTATCAGGGAAGAAACGGGGCCTGTCCTGAGGCCCTACTGATTAGAAAACTCCTTTATCCATAGGCCGCTAGGCGGCCAGCGCCACCTCTGCCTCTACCACCGTGATGTTTAGTTCTCGGCCCTCGATGCGGCACAGTTCGCCGCCGTCCCTGTACCGCACCCGTCGCGCTACGTCTTCACTCACGCGGAACACGAGCCATTCCCCGTTCTTGCGCACGCCCCACTCACCGATCATGACAGCACCTCCGCGATATGCGTCTTCTTGGCACGAGCCCGGCCGGCATCTGTGTCGATGAGAAGCGGCTTCAGGGAGTGGACAACGCCTTCCTTGATCTCCACGCCCCCGATGGTGATGCGCTCCTTGAATTTGACGCGGGACCCCACGCGAAGTGCCTTCATCTTGGTGCGCTGGCCTTCGTCGCATGGTACGCCCGCACCTTTTCCCGCCACTCCTTTGCGTAGCCATTCACCGGCTCGGGCACCATGTCCAGGAAGGCGAGGGGGCAGTCGTAGACGTACGGCCCCATGCTCTCCTCCATGTCCTTGTAGCCCCAATCCCCGCCTTGGCGCTCGATGAGGTAGACAGCGATGAATCGCTGCCACTCGCCGTTGGCCCACTTCAACTCATGCACCGCGTAGAGCCCGGTAGACGTTGACTTGTGTGCGACGGTGCGGAAGCCTTCGCGCTCTTGGATCAGATGCGCAACCAGCTCACCCTTGGTCTTCCATCCGTAGGTCCAGCCCATGTCGTATAGTACGGGGGAGAGAGGGAATCGTTACCCCTTCGAGGCGAGCATCTTGCGGAGCTTCTTGAGGATGCGACAGCGCTTCACGTGGAGCGCGTTGGGGCTCACGCCGCGGGCGTTGGCGTAGGCCTTCGCGTTCCAGCCGTCTTGCATCATCGCCTCCATCAGGTCCCGCTCGTCTTCGGGCAACTTCGCCAGCGCCCTGCGGACCCGCTGCGCCTGCTCCAGTCGGATCAGTTCGGACAGGACATCAGGGTCATGCTGCTCGAACGAGCCGACCTCACCAGACTCGGTCAGCACGTCTCGTCTCCTTCTCATCGCGTCGATGGCATGGCGCCTGGCCACGTTGCCGATGAAGGTGGTCAGCTCGCCACGGTCCGGGTCGTACTTGGCCAGCTTGGTCTCCAGGAGGTCCACCATGACATCCGCGATGATGTCCTCGATATCCTCCGCCCCGACCTGGTTCTTGACCACGCGAAGAACTTCTTGGCCGATGAGCCTCTGATACTTGCGGATATCTGTCACAGCGATCCCTCCTTGACTAAACGCACAATGATGCGTCGTCGGTTAGTTGTCAAGCGAATAGTACGGATAAGCGTTTGAATCGTTACCAGGCGGGGGAGAGAAAACTCCCTGTTACCAGCGGCATTACGCCGCGATTCGCTCGACCTCCTCCCCCGGCTCGATGACGCCGAAATGCTCCAGCTCCCACTTGGCGGAGAGCGTGTACAGCTCGGTGTCCTCCGACTCCTTCATCAGTTCGATGAGCTTGTCGAGTTGGGCCTCGGTCACGTTCAGTGTTCGCATGGCGCCCTCCTTTCATGGGATGTAGAACACAGGCTCGCCCCACTCGGGGTCGTACTCATGCACGATGTCACCCCAGCGGAACGGGCGCTTGACCATCGTATCGGTGGGATATCCGAAGGATGGCACCTTGAGGATATGCCGGATGCTGTTGAGCGCCTTGGCGATATCCTCGGGGGTTGCGTCGTCCTTGAACTTGATGAGAGCCGCACGACACTTCTTCGGCTCCTCGCTCACGTGCTCACCGCGATTGTTCCGAGTGGTCCAGCGCATGTCCTATAGTACGGAGATGAAAGCGCATCGTTACCGCGCAGGCGCTTGCGCCGATCGAAAACTCCCCTCTCTTAGTAAAGTGTGCGACGACAACGGATGTTTCAGGCTAAAGATCGAAGGCGGTCAGGTGAAAGTCGGCCTCGATGCTTGGGTAGACACTGGTCTTGGTGTACGCCTCCCAGGTGCGCAGCTCACGCGAGAATTGCTCGCCATCGAATTCCGGCGTCTTGGCATGGCTTTCCCATACAGAGATCCTACCCTCCGCATCCTTGAACCAGTTGCGCCATACGCCGAATTCCTCGCTGAACGTGAACAGATGGAACCCAACGGGCTTGGCCCATTTGCCGGGCCTTGCTTCGCGATAATTCAGCGAGAGCAGGGCTTCGCGAATGGTCATGGTTAGTTCCAGAGGATGACGGTAATGGGACCGGGCGGGGTGTATCCGAGGTAGAACAGGGCGGATTGCTTCGCCTGCTCGGTGTCCCGCGCCTGCACGTAGAGGTTGCGCTCGCCGTAGTACCGATCGTAGTAGGTGACTCGGTATTCACGCATGCCTCATAGTACGGAGATTATTGGGCAACGTTACCGTGTAACGATCCCGCCTACTATCCGTACAATAGGGCATGACGCTGCTGCTCATCATGCTGGCGTTGATTGCGCTGGCGATGCTTTGCAGCCCCGAGGTGCCGCACACCCGGGATACCGCTGCGGTGAGCATCGCGGACAGCGCCCATCGGCTCACGTCCCGCGCCAGTGAGAAGCCCAGGGACGACGGCCCGATAATACGTAAGCCCGGGGTGCGGCTCCGGGCGTAGCGCAGGAAAACTCCTGGTGTTCCAGCAAAGAAGAGGGGCTTCGGCCCCTCTTTGCGTTTTACCGGACAACGACGAAGACGATGGGCTTGAACTCGTCGAGCTGGCCGAGGCGCTCACGACACCGGCGGTGACGGATGGTCTCCTTGGAGTTGATACCTTGGCCGATAGCTGCGCAGTCGGCGAACCACTGCTCGGCGCTCTCGATTTCCTGGATCAGCTCCTCACGGCTCATCTCTTCCACCGGCTTGGCGATGCTGTAGTAGAACCCCTGGTAGCTCATGCCTAATAGTACGGACAAGAAGGGTGATCGTTACGAGGAGGGGCGGAAAACTCCCCGTCGTAAGGGGACAAGCCCCTAGAACGGGGCGTCGCTGCCCTCCTTGAGCTGCTCGACGTAGCGCCGGAGGGTGGCGAGGGTGGCCCGCGTCTCGTCGGGCCGGTCGGTGTAGGTCCACTCGGGAACCGCGCCGCTCTCGTGGTCACGGAGAGCGTTCTCGCCCTGGAGAATCGAGTGCTCCAGGATGCCCACGAGGAGCAGGATGTCATCCTTGCGAATGCGGAAGTTGATCACGTCACCCATGTCTGCCTCCCTGCCCTCATAGTACGGGGATCGGGGTGAAACGTTACCGCTTTTTGCAGTCGGAGGTGCGATGCCCCTCCGCCGGCTTACAGAAGCAGGCTCGTACCTTGGCGATGGCCCACGGCAGGAAGGGAACGGCTGCGACGATCGCCATCAGTTCATCTTGGCAGAAGTGCATGGCTGGTAGTACGGAGATCATCGCTAGGTGTTACATGATTGTCTAGGAGTTTTCGACCGCGCAAAACCCAAAGCCCCCGCCGTGGAGGGAGGGCCACGGCGAGGGCCAGGGAGGGAGGTTGCTAGTACCGCACGAGCGGCCGGCCTTCGGCCTTGCGCTTGCGCTGCTCGGCGCGAATCCACTTCGCCACGGCCTTGACTTCCTCGACCCCGCGCAACGCCCAGCGAGAGCGAATCTCGCACGAGCGGGCGCACGCCGCAAGGATGATGCGGACGTTCGTGGTCAACTTCATGCCAGCGAACCGGGGCAGGGAGCCCGCGAAGTGCGCCGGGGGCAGGTAGCCGAGGGCGATGTACGCCTCACAGATGGACCACGAAAGATCCATGCCACCACCCGTGAGGGCGAGCCCGGTCTGGCCGTCGCGCATCTCGACGACGCACAGAGGCAAGTGCGCGATCTTCCGGGCCGCGTCTTCCGTATCCCTGATGTCGCAGGGATAGAAGTAGTTCATCATCGGCCCCTCGGCGTGGATCGTGCCCATGCACTCCACCGGGTTGCCGTCCTCGTCCTCCTGCTCGATGTAGCGGTGCTCGTCTCCGCCCGTATTGCGCACGACCACGGTGCTGTGGCACGCCTCGCATTCGAGCGCTTCATAGGAGGTCCACCCCTCCATGTCCTCGCCCATCAGCTCGGACCAATCCACAGTGAGAGGCTTGGTCTCGACATGGTCATTCCGAAGCTCGCTGATGATCGCCTCGATCTGCTTGTTCGTCTTGGCCATGATCCCTTGCCTCCCTGGCTTATAGTACGGGGATCGGGTCGAATCGTTACTGGCTGCACAACCAATAAGTACAGCTTATAACTTGTACAACCCCGGAAAACTCCTAGTGTTATGGGGCTTACGCCCCGAACCGGTTCTCCCAGGCCTCGTCCATCGCCTTGTGGTATTTCTCGGACACGTGATCTTTCATGTCGGCGAGGGCGGTATCTCCGATGAAACCCCAGCACGAATCCCCGCCGTTTTCCTCGTCCTCGTCCTCGATGATGAAACCCCACACGTTGCCGGTGAGGTAATCATCGTATGTCTGCACCTCGGCACGGAGTGCCTTTTCCGCCCGCTCACGGGGATCGCGAGCTATCGTTACATGACAGCCAGCCCGGCGGGGAAGAAAACTCCCCTGCTATAAGAGGCTTACG
>CAZEOY010000001.1:0-6870 GCA_964513835.1 uncultured Syntrophobacteraceae bacterium | reverse complement strand
CGAGGTGTTCCTCGGCATAGTCCGCCCATGCCTGAACGAACAGCGCTCGCGCCATGGCATCGATGATCTCGTCGCGCATTGTGCCTTGCCTCCCTAGCTCATAGTACGGGGATCGGGCTTGAACGTTACATGCTAGCTCGCAAGCTAGTTGGCAAGCTACTAGCATGTTCTGAAAGAGTTTTCCGGTCAACGACCCGGCGGGGGCTCCATGTCCGCCGGGGTTGATTAGTAGATGAACTCGGCCAGGCGCCGAGTGATGGTGCTAGGGGAAAGGTCGAGCCCTCGCTTGCCCAGGGCATCGATGATTTCGCTGTCGTTTTGCAGGAAGACCTCGCCCGTGGGGTCGAGCGCCTTGCCGTCTTCCAGCTTGCCCAGGGCTTCCGTATCGTACACGGCCAGTCCCACGTATCCGATGCGAGTGTTGAGAGACAGGATGTAGAATCTGTCACCGTCGCGGTACACGTGAACGTCATCCGAGCTACCGGCGGCGCATTCCAGTTCCACCGGCTTACGGTTGTGCGTCACGACGATATTATGGTGCGGGTTGTGGTGCCCAGCGGGCCAGCGCTCGACCGTGCTGTATCGGCTCAACTCGCGCATCGTGTCACCTCCCTACCGTATAGTACGAGGATCGTCGTCTAACGTTACATGGAGTTGGGAGTTTTCTCGATGGACATGACCCGCGCCGAAGTGCTCAAGTCGTACCGCGTGAACGCCTACGGGCGCATCATCTCCCCTGGCAAGTTCGAGGGGGAAATGGTCTACATGCCTCACTTCTATGAGGCATCTCTCGACGGCTTGGCGGAGTCTGTCTTTCCCGACGAGGAGTGCCCGGACTTCGAGGTCATGGTCATTCCCGTATGCCCGTCCGACCGGAAGGAATACCCCGAGCTTGGCGATTCCAAGCACGTCGCGTTCTACGTGAGGGAAGACGGTTTCGTATGTGAGTGCAGCATCCCCGAGTAGGGGCGGGAGAGTACGGGCTTTGCCCGGTCGCGAGACCAGCGTACCGCGTGCGATTGTCGCTGGCACATCCCGCCCCTGCTTTCTTTTATTCCGAAGAGGGAAAACTCCAAAGCAAGAATAGGGGCAGGGCGCCCCTCCTTTCTAGAACTCGGGCTCGAACTGGTCTTCCCAGTACGTGTCGAGGTACTCGTCCTCGGGACCGTACACCGACTCCAGCGCGGTGCGGTGGTCGCCGTCCATGTCGTCGCCGTCGTCCTCGAAGTCATCCTCGAAGTCGTCCTCGAAGGGCTCCGAGTAGTTCAGCTCGCGGGGATCGCAGCAACCACAGCAGGGGGCATCCTCACAGTAGCGCATCGTGTCACCTCCCACCCTATAGTACGGAGATCCCCTCGAAACGTTACAGCGCAAGCGCTTGCGCGGACCGAGAAGGTATTTTTCTCGGATCGAGAAAGGAGTTTTCCTGCGTATGGGGTAACTACCCCACCGCGGCGCGGAGCTTGGCTACCAGCCGATGCCGGCGGACGCGCAAGGCACCCTCGGAGACACCGGGGATCTCCGTACCATCGCGGAATGCCTCGAAATCGGCGCGGTCGCTTTCGTTCAGGGAACCCACGGCGGACGCAAGCGCGACCCTGCGCTCCATATCCACCATGAGGGCATCGGCGGACGGAGCGGTATCCGCGACTTCACCGATAGCCGGGCGCTCGTCATCATCAGCCGAGCTATCCAGGGATACCGTGAAGCGACGCGAGCGGAGAGCATCCACCGCCAGCCGATACGCCAGCGTCATCATGTAGGACACCGGAGCGGCGCCGCGGGTCGCATCACATTGCGCCAGCCGGCCATCCAAAAGGCCGAGCACGACATCAGCGACGATATCCTCGATCTCGTCGGATGCAAGGCTCACGCCAGCCTTGACGACCGCGGACCATGCCGACTTCCGAACCGCGCCCATGTTCGCCGTGACCAGCTTCCCAGCGTCCATCATGGTTCCCATTATACCCTATCCGCTTGCGATTGTCAAGCAAAAAGAACATGAATTTTATTGAGTATCTTGGCATGCGACTTGCTTGGCCATCGGGCGAGGGAGCGCAGGAGTTTTCGCGCGTATGGGGCCTAGCGCCCCGAGGTGCGGCCGGTACCGGCGCATACACGACACGACCCGCCATGACCGCCGCACGCTCCGCAGGGCTGCCACGGAGCGGGAAGAAATCCGCCCTTGCAGATCCACTCGTCGAGGGCTTCGATCAGCTCGACTAGCCGGACCCTTTCGTATTTGTCGAGTCCATCGTTCTTCCAGGACTTCTCACAGAGAGTGCGGATCTCATTGAGATTGGCAGTAGGATCCATGCCGTATAGTACGGAGGCGAGATCGAATCGTTACATAACAACAAGGAAAACTCTAGGCTTGCAGAGCAAAAATACGGCGTGCATGACTATCGAGTTTTCCCTGCACTGCGCGTGCCTAGGTGCGGCATGCGATAATCGTACCAATGTTCTCAATAAAATCATCTCACTTTTTTCTTGACAATGCACGAGGCGTGTGTTAGAGTAGCTTCATACTCGACAGGGAGGCGCCCATGGATACCAAGTCGATCGCTGCTTTCGTCCTCGCGAACGTCGCCTACATCGCTGCCACGCTGCGCATCATTGGCCGTAGGCATGGCGTGCAGTTCACGGACACGGATATCGAGGACATGATTGCGGACACGCAAGTCAAGTTCCTCGGCGCCCCGGTCCGCATGGAGTCCGAGCGGGAAACCCGCACCTACCTCGGGCGCATCGCTGCGAACGTCGCCACGTACTTCCTACGCGATATCGTGCCGACCGTGGGCGTCAATCTCACGGATAAGCGCGTAAGCGAGTCCGAGGACGATGATAGCGTGTCCGTGGGCCTTACCTTGGCCTCGGGCGCCCCGGACCCCGAAGCCATCCTAGGCGCCAAGGAAGCGCTTGCGGACATGACCGCATGGGCGCAAGAGAACCTGTCCGCTAAGGACTTGGCGCTTTTCCGGGCCATGATGGAATCCGGCGAGGACTTCGATGCACAGGAGTACGCTCGCCAGACCGGCGAGGCCCCCGGTACCGTGCGCGTGCGGAAGTCTCGCCTCCTCGCCACGATGCGCGAAGCGCTCGCCGCTTAGCGGCTTAGCAAGAGGCGTGCCGATCCCTCGGCGCGCTTTTTGCGTATAGGCGAATGAGTTTTCGATCCCTATACGCAATTCACGTGTGATCCCACCTATATACGCGCACGCATAACATCGCGAGATTGTTTGAGGCTCGATCTCTCCGCGCTAGGCGACGGTCTCGATTTTTACAGTCGCGCCGCCCCCTCTCCCACCTGGAGACCCAAACCAGGGGGACCACCAGATGGTGCGCTGCGTTGTCAAGATTTCTGGTAACGACGAGGCGGGTTGGCCGTAAAATGGGGCATGTTGCGAATCGGTTTGGCCGTCCGCCAGCGCATCGAGTGCGACTGCTGCGACGGCAACGCGGGCAGTGGGGACCCGGAGGACCATGAGCCCAGCTGCCCTCGGAAGGGTCTTCAGGACTACGTGTCGAGCCGGCCCTACTACAAGTGCCCCGAGTGCTACCGGGGGACGGTGGCCCTGAACAAGGAGGACTACTGGGAGTGCCGGCACTGCCGAACCCAGTTCACGGCTTCGGAAATCGCGGGCGGGGAGAACCCGGATGAGCTGAAGCAGACCTTCTTCCTGGGGGAGACCAACTTCGTTCCGGTGCTGGTCATGAAGGCCAAGGGGACGGGCAACTTCGCGGACGACAAGGTCATCGCCCACTACCACGCGAGGATCAGGGAGGCCCGCAAAATCAAGAAAGCGAGGCGGTCGTGAAGAAACAGCGGATGTACAACGGCAAGCCCATGTCGCACTGGGAGCAGATGGCCAAGGAGATCGTGGTTGATGTCCTGGTGCGGGCGTGGGCGGGGTACGAGCGAGGCAGCAAGCACTGTCTACCCCACCGTCTGGCAGCCAAGCGGCTGAAGGAGCTGGCTCTGGCGGAGTCGCCGGATCTGGTCGTCAAGCTGCTCGGCGAACGAGACGCCTGTATCCGGGGGCTGGCGGCGATCCTGAACGAGATGATGGACGAAAAGAAGCAACCGACCTTGAGCCGGGCGATGAAGGCGGGCGGGTTCAGGAAGACGAAGGGGAAGCCGTTCAAGGTGAGCGGGATGCAGCTCAACTACTCGGTCGGGTACAAGTAATGAAGGAACCTCCTTTCAACACCAGCCCCCAGGCGGTCGAGCTTCGCAGGTCGGCCATGGCCTGGGTGAAGCATGGGGAGGGGCACGAGGGGTACGGGTGTGGAAGTGATGACGCCCATGACCGAGAGCACGAGAAGCTGAACAAGAAGCTGCTCGCAGCGGCGGCGGAGTACGGCAAGCGGGTGATCGAGGAACAGGCGATCCAGGACACGTACTTCGTCTCAGGGGCGTACAAGTGCAAGGTCTGCAAGATCTGTGGGGGTGAGCTGTACGACAACAGTCCGGGCTTCGAGTGCTGGCCCAAGAAGCCCTACCCGCACAAGGACAACTGCCCGCTAAGGAGAGGGAGGTAGATGAGCACGACGATGCCTAAGACCGGGGCTCCGATGCGGTGCGTGATCCGCCATCATCATCTGAGAAACGGAAGGGCGAAGATCGTCCGTAGCTTTGCCGAACTGGAGTGCGGTCACATCGAAACCGTCGTTCCTGCTGGGCTCGAAACGGAGAGGCGTCGTTGCAGAAAGTGCCTTGATCCTAGTTTCCCTGACGTGGTTATCGAAGCTCCCCCACAGACGCCGACTCAGAACCACTACCTAAGGAAGACGGCGGACTGGAGCCGCAAGCCCATCAGGGATGCCACCCTGGGGAGGCTTTTGCGGGAGCTGCACCAAGCGAATTACACCCACCGGGCGGCGGTCTTGGTCTTGACTGGGGCCATCGAGAAGGTGATCGACAACGAGGCAGACGCCAAAGAGACCATCCGGCGTCTGCGGGCAAGGCGCAAGGAGATGTAGGTGGCGAAGATCACGATCACGACAGACGATGGCGAAGTGATGGGCACCCTGGCCGATGGCTCCCCGGACGAAATCGGCGAGCTGGGTCCTACGTGCCTTGGCAATCGGGCACGGCTGCTGCGCGTGATCACGGAACAGGTCACCGAAGCCCGAAGGCGGGACGGGCGTGGCGCGGATGGCGCGAAGGTGACTCCGTCAAACCGGCCCAGACGGAGGTAGCCAGGTAAAAATCCCCCGCAGAGGTCAGGGGGAGGGGTGTTTCAGGTACCGACAAAGTAGTGGAAGAAGAAAAATCCATGGCGGTCAAGTGGATTCCCTGGAAGAAGTCCAAGAGGAAGGGGAAGAAATGAGCGGACAGCTCGGAAAAGACCGGAGGTGCATCGACTGCGGGAAGGAAATTCCACCGGGATGCATCTGGTGTACCTGCGACCGCAAGTGGAAGGAGATCGGGAGGGCGTCCACGCGATTCGGCGAGGACATCGTGGTCAAGGTTTCCGACAGCGCAACGGGGCGGGTCTATTCCATCGCCGAGGTACCCACCGGTACGATCCACGAGGGGCACTCCATCGAGTTCCAGGAAGAAGATCTCTTCAAGCTCTTTCGGTTGCTCGACACGGCGCGTCTGACAATCCCGATGAAGTGGTGGGAAGACGAACCCAGGCTCGTGACGGGCGGAAGCGGCATCATCGTGGGAAAGGACGACTGATGAAGGTCAGGAAGCAAACCCAACTCCAGAAATGCCGGCGGCAGAACCGGCGGCTCAAGAAGGCTCTGGAGGATGTGCTCGACATGCTGGACGAGTGGGCCCCCCTCGCAGGCGAGGGCCAGTACTTCGGCTTCGCCGGGTGCTATGCCATCCGCCAGGCAGAGCGATTGCTCGGGCGGCCGGTGTCAGAGTCCCAGTAACACTTGGGATTCTCGGCCGTAAGATAGAACATGTCAAAGCGGTTCGACCTGGATGTCGGTAAGCAGCGGATTCGCAAGCGCCTGCGCGAGTTCATCGAGAGGCGCATCTTCGATCGCAAGCACGCGCGGGTTCTCTGTTTTCCCGGGGAGAACGGCTTCGAGATCGAGCAGGTCTACCGCAAGCTCGGCATCCGGGACGAGAACATCTACGGGGTGGAGCGGGACAAGAAGGCAGCGCGTCGTATCCGCATGGACTACCCGAAGATCAACCTCTTCGAGGGGGACATCAGGGATTTCTGCGGCCAGTACGAGGGCGAGCCGTTCCACGTGATCTCGCTCGACTACTGCGGTCACTACAACGCGCACAAGACGGCCCCCCTGGCGCTTCTGGCTCTCGGGGGCAACATCGCGGAGCGGGCCGTCATCTTCATCAACCTGTTCGCGGGGCGGGAGAAAGCCGACGATCAAAAGGATCTTCGTGAGGCGTACACGAAGGTGCTGCTCGATCGGATGGAGATGCAGGGGAAGCTCATTGATTTCAATAAGGGCGAGATCCGCGATGACTTTCAGCGCCTCTTCAGGGAAGCCAGGGAAGAGGACTTGGCGGCTGTGCGCAATGACGTGATCACCTACAACGTCTGCAATCTGCTGTCGCACCTGATTCCGGCGGCCAAGGTCATGGGCGAGTTCGGCCTGACCAAGGTGAAGGGTCAGGCGGTGAAGATGGGCCTGGACACCGTCATGGAGAGGGGCGAGGACGGCAAAATTGTGATGCAGAACGTCGAGCTGACGAGCGGAGATCCCAAGGAGAACATCTGGATGTTGCCCGTGATGATCAAGCACGAGGCCATTCAGGACATCAACGAAGAGTTGAAGCGGCGTGGTATCGTCGAGTTCGCCATCGATGACACCCGGCGAAGGCGCCTCGGTATCAACCACGACTTCTTCCGCTATCACCTGGGGCGAACCCTGGTGATGGCC